>JAFGNQ010000017.1 GCA_016926925.1 Candidatus Aminicenantota bacterium | reverse complement strand
GTTTTTACCCTACGGGCGAGCCGATCTTGCCGCATCGGCTTCCTTGCAGCCCATTCGCGGTAGTTTACTACAGCTTCATGGGCCGCTTCGTTGCCGCTGCACCAACCTCGACTCGTGAATAACCCAGGGCCTGGATTATTCATAAAAACGGTCGATGCTTTTGTTCCTAAAGAAATTCTGATTATATCATCGACCGTTTTTACCCTACGGGCGAGCCGATCTTGCTACAAAAGCTTCGTTGCGGCTGTCTGTGGAGAGACATACGGGCAAAATAGGCGTTATACGGAAGTCAGTTCAAGCCCATCTTGGTCAAAATTGCCGTGAACCTCGAATCTTGGCGCAAAGGGTCCGGATCTGTGCTGTTGACCATCCATGTACAGAGGAGAGGATCGCGCTTCTCATAAGATCTTTCAAGCCACAATACGGCCTTATCCGTCTCATTGAGATAGAGATAGACAACAGCCGTATTGAAAGCGATATTCCCGATATCGCTGCTCTTATATGCTGCCTCTAATTCCCCTATAATTTTAAACGCCTCTGTTTCTTCCCCTGATTGAATATGAGCTTCAGCGAGTAATCTCAAATGATCCGAAAGCCTTCCGTCTCTTTCGATCAGTCTCTTAGTTCTTTCAACAGCATCCGCACCGGAAGAAAAAGGAGGCTGCAGCGCGTCTCTTTTTTTGCTTTGTTCTTCTGCTTTATCGATATCTCCTATGCGCTTATACAAAACACTGAACTTATCATATGCCATGTACTGCAACGGATCGATCCGTAGAGATTTTTTGAATTCGACTTCGGCCTCGTCGAACCTTTTGGTGCGAGACAATAAAAGGGCATATTCATAATGAGCATCGAAGTGATTGGGATTCAAATCTAGAGCCCGCTTGAACTCCCGCTCGGCTCCCTTCCAATCCCAATCGAAGATTTCGAGAATAACACCCATGGAAGTGTGCGCTTCGGATGAATTCGCGTCCAAATCAAGAGCTTTTTGGACGGCCTCCTTTGCCTGCTTGGCAGCCTCATCTCTCGATATCAGGGAAAATAAGCCGAGCAGCATGTAGGTATCCGCCAATCCCGCATAGGCTGATGAATATTCCGGATCTTTTTCGATAGCCTGTTCAAAGCAGTCTTTGGCTTTAAAGAAATTATCTTTATCTTCTTTCCAACGGAAAAACCTGCCCTGTAAATACAATTGATAAGCCTCTGTGTTGATAGTTTCACGTTTTGTCAGCGCCGCTCTTTCTTTTCCGATAAGTTTGACTTTCAATGTTTCCACGATGTGAAGAGAGATTTCGTCCTGAATGTCGAACACATCGTCCAAATCACGATTGTACTGTTCCGACCAAAGCAGAGATTCATCAGCCGTGTCGATAAGCTGGGTGGTTATGCGAATCCTTTTTCCTGCCTTCTGCAGACTTCCGACGAGTAGTGTCCTGACATCGAGCTTGTCGCCGATGTCCCTGATGGTTTGATCCTTGCCGAGGAATGAGAACGAAGAGGTTCTCGCCGGCACTCTAAGTCTATTGATCTTGCTCAGGGCATTGATCAATGATTCCGCAAAACCAAAACACAGATAATCTTGATCCTTCCCAGAGCTCAAATCTTCAAAAGGAAGAACGGCTACGGAAGGCTTACCGGACTTTAAAGATGAGGATTTGAATCCGGACCAGGGATGCCAAAGGAATAATCCGACGACTATCATTAACATTACGATGGATGCAGGTATCCATAATCTCTTCACACTGAGGGTCACCGTGATTTCTTTTGAGGTAAGCGGCTTTTTATGT
Source organism: Candidatus Aminicenantota bacterium (assembly GCA_016926925.1). Next base: position 4,503 of record JAFGNQ010000017.1, on the reverse strand, counting down.
GCATCCGTTCTCTCCGTTGCCGGGATGTCCTTTTCAATATTGACAAGCACTGACCGTAATTCTTCAGCGCTCTGATACCGCTTATCCTTATCCTTCTCCAAACACTTCAGTATTACGCTGCTGAGTTCCTCTGAGAGCTGTGTGTTGCTCTCTCTGGGATCTTTGGGCATTTCAGTTTTGTGTTTCATCGCTACGGCTAAAGCCGTATCTCCTCCGAAGGGCGCTCTTCCCGTAACCATCTCGTAGAGGATTGTACCCAATGAATAAATATCAGAAGAGCGATCGCTGTCCTTCCCCTCAACCTGTTCTGGAGACATGTATTCGGGAGTGCCCATTATAACGCCGACACCCGTGATGCTTTTTTCTTTCAAGGATCTAGCAATACCGAAGTCCATAATCCGGACACGGCCTTCTTTATCTATCATGATGTTGCTGGGCTTCAAGTCGCGATGAATAACGCCGAGTTTATGCGCCTCTGCTAATCCTTCGCAAATCTGCCTTGCTATGGAGAATGCGGTTCCGATACCCAATCGACCGCTCATGCGGATCATGTCCCTTAAATTTTCGCCCTCGATATATTCCATTGTGATGTAGTAAGTTCCATCTTCACTGTTGAGGTCGTACATCTGGCAGACATTCTTGTGCCTGATCTTCCGGGCGAATCTCAATTCGTTCTGAAACCGTTCAATGATCTTTTTATCGGTGGAGATCTCCGGTTTTATGAGTTTGATGGCGATCTTTTCTTTGATCTCGATATCATTGGCCTTATAGACCTTGCCCATACCGCCTTTGCCGAGCTCTTCGATAATCTGGTACCGTCTTGCAAATGTCGATCCTGTGGTGAGCTTTTCTCTGGGAAATTCAAGGGTCCTGGTAGGGACGGCAATCTTCTCCGTTTCCGGTAACCGTGTACCGCAGCTGCCGCAAAAGCTTTGAGAATCGGAATTTTCAGTCTGGCATTTGGGACATTTTACTGACAATCTGTTCACCGGCGATGAAGATATAAGAATTTTACCAATTTCACAGAGAAGATTCAAGAACATCGATGTTCAGAATGCATTCCCGCTTCCGTTATGATTTCAAATCACATGACAAGGGTGAGAGTGAGTCACAGTCTGTTTTCGTCGAAGACCCCCCCACCAACCACCATGCGACTCAAACAAACTGTGACTCACTCTCCGCCAGCAACTTCGTGCTTCATACGGATGCAGAAGTCTCTTTCTTCGTTAGCTTAGATCTCGATCATGAAAGGGAATGTGTGCCGTGCTTCGCCCGGTTGTTAGAGATGTGTTGCTAAGATCCGGAAGTCTTTGCGTTGCCTTGACATGCGAGAGGAAAGGCGATTGAACTCCGGTTTTCCCTGTGGTATAAGCGTAATTGTGAGGTTGCCGCTGTCGCCTCATGATCGACAACCGCGAGCATGGATAAAATAAGCCGGATCAATCCTCTGATGGAGGTCGTAAAATCCTCACCCCGGCGTGTCCAGAAAATCCTGGTTCAACAGGATTCCGACAGGAGAAAAATTGCGGAATTGCTCCATCGTGCCAAGCTGCACCGCATCCCGCTGCAATTCGTACCACGAAAGAAATTGGACATACTGGACCGAAACCACCAGGGCGTCATCGGCTTCCTTTCTCTCAAAGCCTTTGTTCCGCTCGATGAGATTCTCGAAGGCGCCGCGAAGCCTTTTCTGCTCCTGTGCGACGGGGTGGAGGATCCTCAGAATCTGGGGGCGATCATTCGCACGGCAGAATGTTCCGGAGCGGACGGCCTCATCCTCCCCGAGAGAAGATCTGCCGGTATTTCCAGCGCCGTCCTCACCGTTTCTGCGGGAGCTGCGGAACATCTTTCCATTTCCAGGGTAAAAAACCTGGCGCGCACCATGGATGAATTGCGAAAAAGGGGGATTTGGCTTGTCGGCGCCGAAGGAGGCGGGCGTGAGTACTGGTTCGATTTCGATTACAATGTCCCCGTGGGTTTGGTGCTGGGTTCTGAAGGAAAGGGGCTGCGCCCGCTTGTAAGAGACAAATGCGACAGGATTCTCTCCATTCCACTCGCGGGACAGATCACGTCTCTCAATGTGGCGGCGGCTGCGGCCGTGTTTATGTTCGAGGTCGTACGTCAAAGGAAAAAATTTCGGCTGCAGAGTGAATAAAATCCGGGGCAGAGCGGTATTCCTACTTGAAGGTTGTCTCTATGCACAAAGAAACTGCTCTGGAGAGAGAAGCTGTTTTTCTCGGAACGAAAGATTGCATGAAACAGGGAAAAATACTTTCTGAGAAAGAGATCCTTGCTGTTGTCCAAAAGGGCAATAAGGAGGCTTATCAGGAAATCGTTGCCCGGTACATGCACTCGGCTTATTATGTGGCCTTGGCTTTTGTACACAACCAGCAGGATGCGCTGGATATCTCGCAGGATGCGTTCATCAGGGCTTTCCGGAGAATCAAGAAGTTTGACATCGAACGACCCTTCTTTCCATGGCTTTACAAGATACTGAAAAATCTCTGTTTCGATCATTTTAAGAAGCGCCGGCGCCTTAACGAGGTTCCCCTTGAGAATGTCCGTGTCCTCAAAGTCGAGCATGAGGACCGGGAGATGAAGGAAGCCCTCTGGAAAGGAATCGAGGAGCTACCGCCTGAGCAGAAGGAAGTCATCATTCTTAGGTATTTTCGGCAGTTTTCCTATCAGGATATGGCAGAAGTTTTGGACAAGCCGATCGGGACAATCATGTCCTCTCTGTACTATGCCAAGAAAAAGTTGAAGGGCATCGTTGGAAAATACCTGGGCTTCGAATAGAGGCGCGATTTGGAGACCATTATGGATCATCAAAAAGTAAAAGAGCTCATTTCTTCATACCATGACAGAGAGTTGAGTGAAGAACAGAAAAAACAGGTTGAAGAACACCTCCGACACTGCGATTCTTGTCGGAGAGAGTGGGAAGAAATGAAAAAATTCGAGGAGGTGATGAATCAAATGGAACTTAAAAAACCACCAAAGGAAACCTGGCAGGTCTATTGGTCATCAGTCTACAACCGTTTGGAGAGACATATTGGCTGGATATTGTTGTCCATCGGTGCTATCATACTTCTTTTCTATGGCGGATACAAAGCCGTCGAAGGCATGATCCAGGATCCGACGACGCCCATGGTGTTGAAAGTGGGCATCCTGGTTGTCTTGGGCGGTTTGGTTGTCCTCCTGGTTTCTATAATACGAGAAAGAATTTTCGTGAGGAAAAGGGAACGGTACAAGGAGGTTGAAAAATGATGATCGTGACCACTTTCGAAGTCCCTGGAAAAACGATCAAGAAGAATCTCGGGCTGGTAAGGGGGAATACCATTCGTGCCCGTCATATCGGGCGAGACATCGCAGCCGGTTTACGGAATATTGTGGGCGGGGAAATCACGGACTATACCAAGATGATGGCCGAATCACGAGAACAAGCGCTTGACCGGATGGTCGAGGAGGCCGAAAGCCTGGGGGCCAACGCCATTGTCGGTATGCGCTTCACGACCTCTATGATTATGCAGAGCGCTTCGGAAATTCTGGCCTACGGCACTGCCGTCATCGTGGAGTGACAATTCCCTCAAGCTCGGAGGATGTTTAAAAAATACCCGCTCTTGATTTGCGCCCTATTCCTTTTGGTCCACTCTGTAATCCTTACTTCAGGTAAGCCCGTCCCCTCGGAGGATAAGGGTGTTTTCGATATTCATTTCATGGGCGAAAAAGTGGGTTATGAGGAATACATTTGGCAGACTGAGGGTGACGGATACGTTCTCACGGTGAGGGGCCGCATGACCAAGCCGATCCCGATGGTGATCGACAAAATCAGCATTAGATTGGACAAGAGCTTCATTGCCACACAGTATTTTTTTGAAGGCTCCGTAAGTGGGGTCCGGCAAGAGGTCTTGAGTGTCGTCAACGAAGGTCAGGTCGAAAGTGTCATCTTGGTGGCAGGACAGGAACAGAAGACCGAGATCAAAATCAAACGGGATGCCTTTCTATTACCGAATGCCGTATACTCTCCCTATTTGGTGCTGACAAAGAAGTTTTCCTGTACTCTTCTGGAAAGGATGGAACTATCCGCCTACATCATCCCTCAGTTTGAAACACCCTTTTCTATCGAGCCTTCCGAAGAAAGCCCCTGCCGTTTGATCATGGAGATGGGCGAATCGGAAACACTCCTGGATACGGATGAAGAGGGCCGGTTGATATCTCTCCAGATTCCACTTAAAAGTCTTCAAGTCAATCGTGTCCCGGATTGATTCTTCCTGATAAAGGAGCTCGCTACCGTCCCTGTCGGTCGAACATCCAGCCACTCTCCTCATGTGACTCAAACGGATTGTGATTCGTATGAGCGATCCTCGGCTCTTTATGCAAATCATCCGAACCTAAAGCGGCTCTATTGCAGAAACGGTAATGGCAATCGGCTTCCTTGCAATAATCAGGGCTCTCCTTTAGAATAGACGGGGCAATTTGGCGCGTATTCAAGGTGATCCAATGGTC
>JAFGNQ010000142.1 GCA_016926925.1 Candidatus Aminicenantota bacterium | reverse complement strand
TCCTGAAAAGGACCACGACCTTCGAGATCAAGGACGAAGCCATCTGGAAGATCGCCGAGTTGATGGCCTATGCCATGTTCATCAACCTTTTCTTCTTCGGTGCGGAGGTTTTCAAAGAAATTTATTCCAACACCGAACACCTGGTGCACTTGAAATATCTCTTCAAAGGTATCGGCTCGAACCGGGACATCGTGGCTTACGGTTGGCTCTCTCTTATAATCAGTATCATCGCCTTTCTGCTCTTTTTGATTCCAAAAACCAGAAAAAACGTTATCACATTGAACGTCGGCGCGCTATTGATCTGGTTCGGCGTCTATATCGAAAAGGGGATCGCTCTCCTCATCCCTGGCTTCACTCCGGATGTGCTGGGCCAGATCTACGTCTACCGTCCGTCGATAACCGAAATCAAGATCGCTACGGCCGTTTTTTCCATCGGTTTTTTGATATTCACATTGATGACCAAAATCGCCATCGCCGTCATTTTCGAAGATTTCAGCGTCGAACGATTGAGGAAGAAAAAACCGCTCCCCGCAGAAACCGGTTGAGAAGAAAGATGGGGTCGGGCCATGAAAACCTATTGATATTAAAAGAGTTAAACCTATTTTTCCTGTGGAAAAATGCACTTAGATGAGTTTTTTAAGCTCGGTTCATCATACTAATGAGTACCTGACAGCTAAAGCTCAGCCGAATCCGAAAGGATGTCTCAGCTCAGTTCAGATTCTTAACGCCATTCCCTCAATGTCTCATCAGCCGTCTCAAAACTGTGCTCGATTGCAAAAACCATTTCACTTGGGACTTTTTTATTCGTGCAACATTTCCGGTGGTCACTGCCGTGCTCGAAACATTTCGACGGGTCACTTTCGTTGACTTCCTTCTGCGACATTTCGGGAAGGCTGAATCTTCAAATTAGCTTCATCCATCCCTTCAGATTCGTCCTTGGACACGGTCCCAGACCTCTAGGTACTCATTATTACGAAGAACCAAGGGTTAAAATCGATTTCAACCCAGGATATCCACAGATAATTATTATATATCTTTTGAAATATCAATAAGATAGTGAGGCCCGATCCCATTTTATTGACCTAAATATTTCCCTGTGGTAAAAGAATTTAGGATTGACATATAGGTATACAGCCTTTAGGTCTTTTCCAGCGATTGTAAGGAGATAACGGCCATGATCAGAAAATTTATTCTGTTAACTGGCGTTTTGCTATTTTTTGCTGCAGCATCTGCACTTCTGGCCGGAGAGGGCCGGCTGCAGTTCGTCGAGACGGAAGTGATGTTGCTCCCAGACGGCAAGGCTTCTATCGAATATGTTGTCCGCTACGCAGTCGTTTCCGGCGAATTCCACGGGTTCTATTTCGGCGGATTAGATCGATTAGTTCCCCATTTCGACCTGGAAAACGCCTCGGCCATCGACAGCCGCGACAATACCTACGGCTTGGATATCAAAAAAGTGAGATCCGATTATTACGATATCATCCTGGAAAAGGGGCAGGGGGTTTTATCCGGGCACGTCACTTACCGTTTTCGCTTCGCCGCTGACATGTCCCTGGCAGGATACCTGGCACCTACGACAGCCGCGGGTGACCGGAAGCTCGTCGTTTTCAACTGGGCGCCGACGGAATGGGACCAGGCTTTGGAGCATTACACCGTCAAGGTGATTTATCCGATCGTCTACACGTCCGCCAGGGAAGACCGCAGTTCCATCGAAGAAGTACTGCTGGCCCGGGGTTTTGCTACGGAACGTTGGATGAATCAGGAGTACAAGATCGACTACCGCCTCCGAAAAGTCGGCGAAGAGTCCTGGATTGAAGTGCTTCTCCATAAAGACAGTGCCCACAGCCGGTATCGCTTCCGGATCCAGCAGTATGTCAATGCCGACGTGTTTCCGGAAATGTCTGCGCCTGACACTCCGCGTGGAGCAGTTACGCCCTCGGATCAACGGACCGCATCGACGGATGAGAATCTTTCGCCAAAAAAGAAAGGCCGGTCCTCCCGATGGAGTCTGGTGGCCGGATTCCTTGCCATGCTTTTGTCGAGCCTGTTTGCAGTATCGCGAAAACACCGGTCCATGGTCCGGGCACAGTCGGAACTGGACCAGGTCAAATGGGTGCGTGAGGATTGGGAGCCGCCCAAGATCGAGTTGGCTTCCTTCCGTACACCCGGGAAGATTGCGAAAGACCTCGACCCGGTCGAAGCGGGTGTGTTCATCGGTGTCCCCTACAAGCAGATTTTTTCCACCATCCTCTCCCAGCTTGTGAGCAGGAACTGCCTTCAGGTCCTTTCCAGGGATCCGCTTTTGGTGGAAATCGTGAGGCCGATGCCGGTACCCTACAGCGATCTGAGCGTTTACGAGCAGAAAATGTATCAAGCCGCCAGGGATGACGGTCAATTCAGCGAGCAGGAGCTTAACGGTCTCTTGAAAGAGGTTGTTCACAACATCCAGCAGAAAGCCTGGGATTGTGATATCGAGGCTACAAAGAATCACTATCAGGACCGGATAACAGAAGCTTTCAAAGAGATTCCGGGCGAGCCCCTCGGAAAAGACGACCGAAGACGCCTGCGCGATGATCCCGCCGGGAGCTGGTGGTACTGGTATCACTACAACTACGGCATGCACCGCCACTACGATCCGCATCGGTACGACCATGATTTTGAAGCCTCACTTCCGG
>JAFGNQ010000141.1 GCA_016926925.1 Candidatus Aminicenantota bacterium | reverse complement strand
CATGACAGGGAGAGCACGTCGCTTCGGCTAACCGGATTTTTGATACGGGAGAACGCGGATCGCTCGGTGAAATGATCCCGTGTTCTCCGTGGCAGGTTGTACAGACGGGTGAATCCGTTTCTCCTCTGGCTACCAACTGGCCGTGAATTCCTTCCCAGAACTCATTTTCGGCACCCTCATGGCACTTACCACAGGTTTTGGGGATGTTGAAATGATTGATTGTGGATTCGGGGTCTCCCGGAGCCAGAATGCTATGGGCTGACCCGCCGGAGGAATGACAGTCATTGCAGGTGGCGGCAACATCGATGCCAGCCTGCGTGGCTAGACCATGAACACTGTTCCTGTAGACCTCGATGGGATGATCGATCAATATTTGGTACTTTTGCGTGAGGTTGATGTCTTCGTGACATTGAGCGCAGGTCGCCGGTACATTCGAGGGATGCGTTCTCGAAAGTTTTACATCGCTCGGAAGAACGTCATGGTCGCCATGACAGCGCGCACATGTCGGAATATCCACACATTCATCGACACTCATTCTGCCATGGAACTTGTAGGCTTTAGCAGAATCTTCATGACAGGAGACACAACCCTGACAGCTAACCGAGAAACCAGACAGCAACTTGTGCGGAAGGGTAGCTTTATCCGTGTGGCAATCCAAACACTCCAATCCTTCATGGATGGAATGCGAGAGGTCCTCCTCAATCCGAGTTTGGTGCTTTCCCTCTTCGTGGCATTCGACACAAGCAGCGCTGTCGATCTCTTCGTACTCCTCCTCTGTTTCTTGGGAAACCAAGAAAGCCGTGAAAAGGATGATCATAAGAAACCCGAATATAACAATGGTTAACCGCATATTCTGAAGTGACCTTATTTTCATTTTTTCGCCTCGCTTTCCTTCAGAGATCGATCCGGAAAACTTCTTTGGACTGTCAATCATCGAAAACCCGAGATATTCATCCGGGCTGGCCAGTGATGGCAAGCAATCCCTCACCGATGGCTGCGACCAGGCCGATGACAAAAGCTTTACTTGCCATTTTAACTTCTATAGGACATAAAAACAACGACTCATCTCTATAGATATTATAGAGACTCTATATTACATGTATTTCAAATCAATTGAAAGCTTTGAAAGCCATGTTCTCAAGATTGACACCAACCTTTCGATTTTATACTTTAGAAACAGAAACGACGAAAACATCGGCTATTGAATCTAACCTTCGGTAAGGAAGGAGGGTACGTTGAAAAAAATTGTGTGCCTTCTTTTTACATGTTCGTTTTTTTGGGGAATTATCACACTCTCTGAGACGTTGCCGAATCAGGATGACACAAAAAACCCGGCTTTGAGCCAGCAGACAGAAGAATGCTTAGGCTGTCATGAGACGTATTCGCCGGGAATCGTTGAGGATTGGAGATCAGGAAGCCATGCCCATATTACCCCGGCTCAGGCAATGACGAAACCACTCCCGGCTCGGAAGATATCGAGCACAACTGTAAAGGAATCGCTCTTAAACGTAACAGTCGGTTGTTATGAGTGTCACGGTTTGAACGCTGACGTCCATAAAGACAATTTTAACCACTTTGACAATAAAATCAACGTGGTGGTGTCACCGGACGACTGCGCCGTATGCCACGCCGCAGAAAGGGAGCAGTTCGCATCGAGTAAAAAAGCCCATGCTCTGGGCAATCTTGAAAAAAATCCTGTCTATCACAAACTCGTAGAGACAATCACAAGCACAAAGGAACTCCGGAAGGAAAGAATCGAACAGAAGGACTCTTCGTACAACGCAAAAGCGGAAACGTGTTACGGGTGTCACGGGACTGAAGTCACTGTCAAAGGGAAAAGACTGCTTGAGACGGACGCAGGAGCGATCGAAATCCCGCAACTCGCCAATTGGCCCAATCAGGGTGTCGGGCGCATCAATCCGGACGGGAGCCGGGGGGCGTGCACTGCTTGTCATTTACGCCACAGTTTTTCGATCGCGATCGCACGAAAGCCTGACACCTGTTCTCAATGCCATCTGGATCCGGATCTGCCGGCTTGGAATGTCTACCGTGAAAGCAAACACGGCAATATCTTCCATTCTCTGCAAGGAAATTGGAATTGGGAAAGCATCCCCTGGACAGTCGGGAAGGATTTCAAGGCCCCCACATGCTCCGCTTGCCACAACAGCCTGCTGGTCAGTCCCGAAGGGGACGTTATCGCCGAGCGCAGCCACGATTTCGGCGCCCGTCTCTGGGTGCGCATTTTCGGATTGATTTACGCTCACCCTCAACCTAAAATGGGGGACACATACAACATCAAAAACAAAGACGATCTTCCGCTTCCGACGACTTTCACCGGAGAAGAAGCATCCGCATTTCTCCTGGATAAAGAGGCACAGGCGCTGCGCCAAAAAACGATGAGAAAAGTCTGTTCTTCCTGCCACTCTTCAGACTGGGCGGACGGCCATTTTGCCAAGCTCCGGATTACCATCGAAGAAACCGACAAGATGGTCCTGACGGCAACGGAAATCCTGCTGGAGGCCTGGGATAAAGAGCTCGCCGATACCTCCAATCCCTTTGATGAAATGATTGAACAAAAATGGCTGCTTCAATGGCTCTTCTATGCAAATTCCGTACGCTACGCATCGGCTATGTCAGGTCCGGATTATGCCGCCTTCAAAAACGGCTGGTGGAACCTGACAAAAAACCTCCAGGAAATGAGGCATTTTATCGACCTTCATGAGTGAGCTCGTTATGGTTCGTTTTCGTCGAAGACCCCTCCACACACGGCCATGCGACTCAAACGAGCTATCACTCGCTCCAGCATTCATCCCTCCTTTATGCAGCTCATACGGACGATGGCTCCGCTCTTCTTCTCATCATAGCTCTATCAGAAAAACAGAAATGCCCGCAGTCAGTTCCCCTAATTTGACGCTTACCCTAGAATACGTAGTATAATAAGATTCCCGCTGCAGGATTGCAGAACTAAAATCGGATACTCAACTTACGAATGAGTACTCGATAAAGAGAATGCACATGAAACTGAAGGGATGGGTGTAGCGAAACGGCGTTAAAAATCTGAACTGAGCACAAACATCCTATCAGGTTCTTGTTGCCTTGCTTTATTGCAAACCGAGTTATCCATTTGTATGATGAACACGAGTTCTATAACGAACATGAGAAAGAAAATCGGCCGTTTCCACGTTCTGACCGATACGGAGCTGCAATCCCGTTATTCGCACGTAGAACTGACAAAGATGGCCATCGTAGGCGGTGCGGATACCATCCAGTTTCGTCAAAAGAGCGGATCCACACGCGAGATGATTGAAATTGCCGTAAAAATGAAGCAGCTGTGCACGGCTTCCGGCGTGACATTCGTTGTGAATGATCGGCTGGACATCGCCATCGCCTCGGATGCCGACGGAGTGCATCTCGGACAGAACGATTTTCCCATTCCTTTGGCTCGCAAAATCCTCGGAACCAACCGCATCATCGGAGGATCGGCGGCGACTCTCGAAGAGGCTGGGATATGCGTCACCGAAGGCGCGGATTACATAGGATTCGGACCCGTCTTCCCCACCGGGTCCAAATCCGATGCCGGACCGGTCTCAGGGCTCGAAATCTTAGAAAGAGCGGTCAAGGATTTCCCCCTGCCCATCATTGCCATCGGCGGAGCTGCCATAAACAATATTCCGGACATCATGCGGACAGGCGCTCACGGCATTGCCGTGATTTCAGCAGTATGCTGCCAGGCCGATCCCGGAAAGGCCACACGGAAACTTGCTGACGTTCTTTACCAAACAGCAACAGGAAAAGATCTATGAGCAAAAGGATATCCGACATCGGTGAATTCGGCTTGATTGATCGCATTCACAAACTGCTTCAGAAGGAGGGCATTCGGAATACCGGAGTGGCACTGGACATGGGGGATGATGCAGCCTCCATATTGCCGCGGGCAGGGTACGAGCTTCTGATTACATGTGATGTTCTTGTCGAAGACCGGCACTATCTTCCTGGCCATACAGGCCCTTATGACCTGGGGCGCCGGGCAATGACTGTCAACATCAGTGATATCGGCGCCATGGGAGGGCTGCCTCTATATGCTCTTGTGTCCTTGGGCTTGAAAGGCAATACCCCCGTCCGCGAAGTGGAGCGGATGTATCAAGGATTTCTCAGGGAGCTTAATCCCTTTGAGGCATCGATCATCGGAGGTAACCTCACCAGCGTCGAGACGGCCGGATTTATCGACATCACATTGATCGGCGAAGTGCGGATCGGAAAGTGTGTGCGGCGTTCCACCGCAAAAACGGGAGACGTGATTTTGGTTACAGGATACCCCGGCCAAGCGGCAGCCGGCCTGCAGCTCCTGCGGCGTTCGAAGCGAACGGAGAAACTTGACGACCATCCTCTGGTTCGAGCCTACAAAACCCCAACACACCGGGCCAGGGAAGGTCATGCCGTCGCTCAAACCGGGGCTGTTCATGCCATGATCGACACAAGCGATGGACTTTTGGCGGACTTGGGACACATCTGTAAAGAGAGCGGTGTGGGTGCGGTTTTGAATCAAGAGGAGCTGCCCCTCGCGAAAGAGCTTCGCCTCGTTGCCCAACATTTTGAACGGGATCCTTATGAACTGATTTTAGAAGACAGTGACGATTACGAGCTGATAATAACCTGTCCGGAGGATAGAGCAAACGAAATCGTTTCCACTATCGCTGCAGTCAGCGACGCTCCCGTTACCGAAGTAGGGCGAATATACGAGCCCGAAAAAGGTATCCTGCTCAAATCCCCTAATGGGTCTCTTCGCCGTCTCGCTCTGAGAGGATGGGACCACTTCAAAACATGAGGAGGCGATAATGTACGATCAAAACCTCGCGCGAAAAGCCGGAGAGAGCCTGAACAGGCTGCGAGAAAAAAAGCCTTTGATACACAACATCACGAATTTTGTTGTCATGAATTACACAGCCAATGCCCTGCTCGCCTGCGGCGCATCCCCTGTCATGGCGCATGCACCGGAAGAAGTGGAAGAAATGGTCTCTTTCGCGGGAGCTTTGGTGCTCAACATCGGCACTTTGACTCCCTACTGGATCGATTCGATGCTCAAAGCAGGAAAGCGGGCCAACCGACTGAATGTGCCGGTCATATTGGACCCGGTCGGTGCCGGAGCGACGCGGCTGCGAACGGATTCGGCCAAGCGTCTGATCGATGAACTGTCCATCCGTGTCGTACGCGGCAACGCCTCGGAAGTTCTGTCGCTCGCCCGTGAAGGCTCACGGACAAAGGGAGTCGACTCCATCCACAGCGTAGACGATGCGGCCGATGCGGCACTGACACTTTCGAAAGAACTGGAAACGACATTGGCCATCACGGGGGCAGTCGATTTGATCACAGACGGCAGCACAATCCACCGTGTAGCCAACGGCCATGAACTGATGGGTTATGTGACGGGTACAGGATGCACGGCAACGGTTGTCATCGGCGCCTTTCTGGCAGTGGACGAGGATCCTTTAAGAGCGACGTCTTGCGCACTGGCCTACTTCGGCCTGGCAGGAGAAACAGCGGCCGGAAGAACGAAGACTCCGGGAAGCTTCCAGATCGGACTCCTGGATGCCCTGTTCAGCATAGACGGAAAACAACTGGAAGAGGGAGCAAAAATCATCAAAATCTAACTACGATTCGAAAGGAGGAAAGATGCGGAAAATATCATGCATTCTTTCACTTTGTATTCTCATCACAGGTTCCTATTTTCTTTTTTCACAGGAATTCACTTACGTCGGCGCTGCAAAATGCATGACGTGCCATAAGGCGGAAAAACTGGGACAGCAGTATCTTATCTGGCAGGGATCCAAACACTCCCAAGCGTTCGAGGAACTGAAAACGGAGAGCGCCATGGAGACCGCTAAAAAAAGGGAATTGGACAAACACCCGACCGAATCTCCGGACTGCTTGAAGTGCCACAGTCCGCTCTATGAGAAGGATCCTGAACGGGTTGCCGAAGGTGTTACTTGTGAGGTTTGTCACGGTCCGGGCAGTGCCTATAAAAAAATGAGCGTCATGAAAAGCAGAGAAGAATCCGTAAAGAACGGGCTTATTGTCTATGAATCGGCGGAAGCGATCAAAACACTATGCTTGAAATGCCACACAGGCGAACACTTTGAATTTGAATCCGCCTGGGAGAAGATAAAGCAT
>JAFGNQ010000016.1 GCA_016926925.1 Candidatus Aminicenantota bacterium | reverse complement strand
TGTCAACTATCTCTACTTCCCTCCTACTCTCTGGCCCCAAATTAACGCATATACGAAATCAGACCAAGGGAAAGCTAAGACTGTTAGCATGATGCTTTCTCGACAATACTCGAAGAAAATCCGAGCTTTTTCTGCCTTAATATTCTTTCTTGGGCTCATCGCATTTGCTTATATTTTTGTAATCCTCATTAAAACGATAATTCGGATTATGTAAAATTCATTGTGCCTAAACTGTGCCACACTCTAATAGATCTATTTTCTGAGAATTCTTATAAAATACTGTCACAAGCCTTATGGGGAGTGTGTCTAAATTGTGACAAAAAAGAGTCACTTAAACAGAGGTAAACAAACTGAGAAAAGCTAAAAAGCGTTAAAACAATTTCATCTAAATAGTTGATTTTTATAGACTACCAGGAGTATAAGAGGAATAGTTGAGAGATAGTTTCTTATAATAGTGGATGATGACACTGATCATAGCAAGCTGCAGCCGTCTTTCGGCCGGTACCAACAAACTTCCTTACGGAATCTATTCCTCAGAGCCCGGGGGAGGACTTTTTTACCGGGATGTGGTGACTCTCGTCAAAAGCGATGGCTATTCTCCCCCAGACGGTTTTTATCTCGATTTCTCCGGAAAACTGACACGGAACAGAATCCTGCTGAAGAAAGGCATAGATGTCTTTGCCCACTTCAAAAAAGTTCAGCAAAAGCGGCAGAGAGAAGGATTTCTCTGCATGGCTTTCGATGCTCTTGTCGCCTCGAATGTGATCGCCGCCGATAGGATGCCCGCCGATGGCTATGTTGTAGCGGATGCTGTCCGGTAACAGCTCGAATCCGTTGCTGTTTATTATCTTCACCAGCAATGCCAGGTCCGCACCCCCGATCGTCAATGCGCTGACGTCAAAGGATAAGAGTTGGAATTCCGGCTCGCGAAATATGGGAAATTCTCCCGAAAAACCGAATGGCAGGCGCCCTCTTTCCTTTCGCTCGTCGGCAAACGCCAATTCACCCATCATATAGCACGCGGCCTTATCGGTATCCTGAATTTCGGGGATCGCCTGGAACAGCAGATCATAAGTGATCTTGACCGGGAGGGCTATCAGTGTTTCGCCCCCGCTGTCTACTCTGAACCGCTGTTCGAGGTTCGTCTCGAGTCTCAGATATTCCTTCTGATTGACGACAAAGTTGTAGGAATATGCAGAGAGGTAGTACGTTTTAGATGAAGAATTGGTGATGCTGATATAAAAGACCAGCTTGAGACCGGCCGCACTCAACTCCTGGATCTGCCTCTCTTTCAGCGCTATCGTCAGATCATCTTTCGGAGAAAAGGATAAGGCAAAACTCGGCAGGATCAGAATCATAACAAAACAACTTATGCGAAACCGCTGCATATTATTCCTCTCTGAAAGTATAAGCATCTAGAATACACCAAACCTCAATAAACGACAAGCCTCCCTCTGCACCCCCTCTGCAAAAGGGAGCATCTCCGTTACTGTGATGATCTGAAATTCAATGGCAAAGGAAGAAACGGGAAACGACTGAAGTGTTCTGGCAATTTGGCCGTGCAAAACGTTATAATAGGAGCGATGATATCCGAAGTCGACTTTCCCGAGAAAAAACATTTCATCCGGCTATTCGGCGATAATATCTACGCTGTCGGCGGATACGTACGTGACTGCCTTTTGGGCCAACCCAAAGACCAGGGAATCGATCTTCTCATCACCCACCATCCTGTAGACACGATCATCAAAATGCTGGCGCCGCTCGGAAAGGTGGATCTGGTAGGGAAGAGTTTCGGCGTCATCAAATTCACGATTGGGGGAAGAACTTACGACATCGCCCTTCCCCGGACAGACCTGCCCAAAGATACGGAAACGCGCGGACACAAGGATTTCGTGATCGCGGCCGACCCCGAGCTTCCTCTTGAGGATGATCTCAACAGGCGTGACTTCCGCTGCAACAGCATCGCTCTGCGCCTTGCCGACGGGAAAATATTAGATCCTCTTCAAGGGCTGGAAGACATCCGTAACAAAACCCTCAGATTGACGAATCCCGAAACATTTGCAGAGGACCCTCTGCGGGTTCTCAGGGCCGCCCGTTTCGCATCGGTCCTCGGTTTTTCTTTGGATCCCGCCATTTACAAGGTCGCCAAGGATATCGATGTCAGCGGCTTGAGCGTGGAGAGAGTCAACGAAGAGCTTTTCCGGATCCTTCTTGAGTCGCCCGCACCGTCTGTGGGGCTTGAAGAGCTCTTTGTGCTCGGCACCCTGCGGCAGCTTTTTCCTCCTCTCTACCGCCTGACACTCACCATCCAGGACTCCATTTTCCATCCGGAAAAAGACCATTACGGCCATCACACAGTCTGGCAGCACACCAAGATCTCGGTCGATCAGGCGAAAATCCTGGCTGAAGGGGCGGGCCTGGATGAGCCGAGAAAACTGGCGCTGCTCCTGGCGGCTCTGTACCATGATGCTGGAAAGGTGGTCACGACGCAGTGGGAATTCAAACAAGGCAGGATGGTTATCATCACTCATGGTCACGACATAACAGGTGAAAAAATTACAGAAGATACATTCAATAGATTCAAGATCTTTTCATGGCGGGGATACGACCTGAGGCAGACGGTTCTGGCTCTCGTCAAATGCCATCACCGCGCTTCAGAGCTCTGGCAAAACCGGGACGTATTAACGAAGAAGGCCTTTAACCGTCTCAATGCGGACATGGATGGAGAGATAGAGCTGCTCGTCTTGCTCGACGTGGCGGATCGGGCGGGGAGGAGCGAAACCCCAGTCCAGGGCCTCGATGAACAAGGCCGGTGGCTTCTCGATAAATTCGTAGAACTGAATGTTACCAAGGAAACTCTGAAACCGTTGATCATGGGACGTGATCTGATCGCAAAAGGCATATCTCCCGGTCCCGAAATGGGGCGAATTCTGGACAGGCTCTACCAAATGCAGATCGACAGCGAATTTGAGACCAAGAAAGACGGGCTGAAGCTTGCCGATCAAGTCATCCGCGAATTCAATAAAGAAAAAGAATGAACGAACCAATCAGCTGTTAAATGAAACGCAAAAGAAGAATCACGCATTTTCCCAATTGACGAAGGTTTCTTAGGGTCAACGAGGATTTCCGGAAGTCAATGGCCGACGCGACTAAAATATATGTCCTGAACGGTTTGCCGGAGTCAGAAAGGCACGGAGGCAGGGCAGGTGTCGACATTTGTTCCATGTCGGCGGCGTTATGCGATATTGACTCCTTGGGGCCGACATGCTATAAATGAACCTTTCCAGGAAAAAATTGAGAGTAATCAAGCAGACGTTATTCATCCTCACCGGAGCGGCTCTTCTGATCTTCTTATGGAGCTGCTCATCGCAGCCGAAGAGGATAAAACAAACCCCGGAGATGGCACCGACTTCACCGACAGTCCAAGAAGAAACTCAACCGAAAACAGAACCCGAAGAGCCATCATCTCTCCCGACAGAAAAAATGGAAGAAGAATCCCAGGAGCAAACAGATGTGAGTGTGGATAAGGAAGAAGAAAAAGAGGAAGGATTCGAGAAACGGACTCCATCAGAAGTGCTCGAGGAAGCGCTGTCCGCTTACCAGGATGCTCAAACCGCATGGGAGAAGACCGACATCGATACCGCCCTTGCCGCTCTCGATGAAGCCTACAGCCTGCTTGTCAAGCTGGACCTTGCTCAGGATTCCCCCCTCAATCAGGAAAAAAACGACTTGAGGCTGCTCATCGCTCAGAGGATTCAGGAAATCTACGCATCCCATCTCATCGCCACAGGAGAAAATCATAGGTCCATTCCCCTTGTGGAAAACAAATACGTCCTCCAGGAAATCCAGCTCTTTCAGACAAAGGAACGAAAATATTTCGAGGAATCCTACAAGAGATCCGGGATGTTCAGAGAAATGATTCTCGAAGAATTGAAGAAGGAAGGAATGCCTGAGGAGCTCTCCTGGGTGCCCTTGATCGAAAGCGGGTTCAAAGTCAAGGCATACTCCAGGGCTAGAGCCCTCGGCCTCTGGCAATTCATTTCCTCGACAGGTTACCGTTTCGGCCTGAAACGCGACCGCTGGATCGATGAACGGATGGATCCGGAAAAAGCCACACGGGCAGCCATTAAATACCTGAAAGAGCTGCACTCATTTTTCGGGGATTGGACAACGGCGCTGGCTGCCTATAATTGCGGAGAGTTCAGGGTTCAGCGGGTGATAAGAAACCAGAGGGTAAATTATCTCGACAATTTCTGGGATCTCTTCGTGATGCTGCCGCGGGAGACGGCCCGTTTCGTTCCCCGGTTTGTCGCGACTCTTCTGATCATTAACAATCCTGAAAAATACGCAATGAACCTTCCGCCGCAGGATCCGTTCCTTAGATACGAAACCGTTGAGATCAACCGGCCTATAAAGTTATCCGCTCTGTCCCAAACCCTGGGATTGGAACCCGGTATATTGGACATATTGAATCCCGAGCTCCGCCACCAATCGACTCCGGATACACAGTACATACTGAAAATCCCGGTCGGCTATCAGGAAAAGACGCTGGCCGCAATCAATTCGCTCCAAAAATGGATCCCGCCCGAAGCTACTTACTCCGTGCATTACGTTCGCCGGGGTGAGACCGTTTCGGGAATCGCCCAACGTTACCGGACATCCGTTTCAGCCATTTCGAGACTGAACCGGCTGAGCCGCCGCTTTACCATTTATCCGGGACAGCGGCTCAAAGTTCCTTCCCAAGGCGGGACGAGCTCATCCACCCAGCCGATGGAGCTTGTCAAAGAGGGCGAAAAACTCATCTATGTCGTAAAAAGAGGGGATTCTCTCTACCAGATAGCCAGATCACTCAACACATCCGTTCAGGAGATCAAGCGACGCAATAACCTGACCAGCAACAACTTGACGGTCGGCCAAAAGCTGGAGATCATGTCGGGTGACCTCTCAGGAACCCAACAGTATACCGTCCAGTCCGGTGATACTCCATACAAGATCGCGAAAAAATTCGGAATGAGCCTCAGCATCCTGCTCAGCCTCAACGGACTCAATTCCAGATCCAAGATTTATCCGGGACAAAAACTCTGGATTTCTCAATCCGGCAACTAGCGCTTCAGCAAAAATGTCCCTCGGCCCGCCAAAACACCGTTTACCAGCACAAGCACCGTCCATCGTCCCTCGTCGCCGTCCTCGATCCGGGTTTCGAGCTTATCATAAGCGGTGACGGCCTCCAAAAAAGCTTCATCTTCGTTGACAATCACATCATCCGTCTCCCGGGCCAAGCATCCTCCCGGGCCATACCATTTCCACTTCAGGCTGATGACCCGGCTCACACTGTGCAGCCTCACATAGCAATAAATCGATCCGGAACCTGAAAGAAATTCCTCCTGGATTTCTTCAGGAAAGAGAAGCTCCCCTTTTTGTGTGACCTTTTTGCAGAGGACGAGTGGATCTGCAAAATTTTCCGGCAGTGGAGGCGGCGAGATCTTAAAGGAAACACAGCTCCCCAACAGGATCGACATCCAAAGTGCCGCCATGCGTGAGAAAGTCTTATTCATCTTGGAATCAACTCGATTAAAAATTGCCTGGACAAACTCCGGTAGACGAATCGCAGCTGGAATCTGCCTGCTTCCCTGATAAGGTACAGATCCACATTGTTCATCTTTTTCAGGATGAAGTCGTAATGGAAGAGGGAGTGGAACTTCCATTTTTCGATGATTGTGAAAGAGACATCAGCAAAGGACTGTCGCCACTGCCCGTATTTGGGATCATAGGAGAAAGACACCCAGCTGTTCAATTTATCAGAGGGATTGAGGCGCACCAGCGCGCTTAAATCCTGGCTTGTCGTTCCCTCGATCAACCAATTGCGCGTCCTTCGCCGGGACTGATAGCTGTAAAACCCCTCCAGAAAAAGACCTTGAACAAGCTCGTAAGAAGCATTCCCGATGAACCCCCCGGATGTAAAATTTCGGTTTTCCTTCTCCAGAAACTGTTCGACAGAGACGTTGAAATTCAAAAAAAGGTTTTCACGCAAATAGATCGGCTGCGTGGATAAGTTGAAAATCGTGTTGTTGCTGTAGGTGTCGAGGCGGGAATCCTGCAGGCGTAAATCGTTGTAAAGGAAAATGTTGGTGATGCTGGCGGACAGGATGCCCCCGTAAAAGGCAATCGGATTGATGCCCAGCCGCAGCTGGGGCTGGCTCAAGAGCTGGCTTCCGAAAAGATCATAGTTCAGATAGTAATCCGTTGACAGGTTGAAAAGCCGGGAATTGTAGGACAGGCTCATTCCCCCGGTAAGAATCTCGGAGAAATCATCGCTTCCCGCAATTTTAACGCGGGAGTAGGATGAGTTGAGAAGAAGGCTGAAATTCTTGAGAAAGGTCTTGCCGTAGATCAAATTAGCAAGAATTTGGTTCTGGGCTTCATACCGGCCCGATACGAGCAGATCCCCGTACTTTCCTCCGTTTATGCTGGATTGAAAACCGAACCAAGCCTCTCCTCTGTAGTTTATCGGCTTGTTGTAAGAAAAATCGAGGCTGGTGTTCACAGCAGAGCTCCATCTCTTGTTCAAGACAAGACTGGTGTTCCAGAGGCTGCTGGAGTTATAGTTTCCCGTGAAGCTGAGGTTGGATGAACCGCTGAGAACAACGGATGTGGAGTTTAAAACATCCACTTGCCTGTCCGCACCCGAGTAGTCTTTAAGGACCGACCGCTCTTCATAACTGAGCCGAGTCAGGCTGTTGACGGTATCCCCGCTCCGGAAAAGGTAGCTCCCTCTGGTTATGATACCCTGAGATTTCGTGAACCAGATCTTATCCAGGGAAAAGCCTCCTCTCCTCTGCTTCAAACCCTGAGAAAGGCGGAATTTTTTAAATCCCACAGACTCTATGCCTTCCAAGTAAAGCACCACGCCTTCACCCTTGACTTCGAAGCTCTCGGTCACGAAAATTTTTTTGCAGGTGAAATAGATCAGAGACTTCTGTATTCGGGATAGAGTCACATTTTCGAGCACATTCGGAGGAACCGACAAATCTTTTTCTTGCTTTCCCCCTATCGCCTTGATTGCGACCTCTTCCGTATAAGCGATGAGCAAGCCCTTTTGCTCTCCGGGATTGAAAAAGAACTCATCCCCGCTAAGTGTTTCTTCTGCGGATTTCAGACGGACATCGCCGAACGCATAAAAAGAGCGCGATACCAGGTCGATTCTGATGTGCCGGCAGTTCACGACATAACCGAGAAAGTCAAAAACGACATCTTCCCCGAAGATTTGGTTGTGGTCATAGCTGTAGGTGAGATAGGCCCCTTCCAATTCGAGAATTATGTGCTCTTTGGCTTCCAAGACTCCCAGTAGAGCACTTGCGATAAACAGCCAGGCAATGAACTTTTGATGGATTCTCAATTTTAAAATTTAAGTTGATATATCTTTTGGCTTCCGTCAACGTTCCATAAAAAGGCGCCGTCAAATGTCAATCCTCTCGGAGATTGACCGGGTGAAAGATAAGTCCTCAAAACTTCCCCCTCGAGTGTCATCTGGTAGATGGAGAGCATGGCCATATCCGAAACCCAGAGATAAAAGCCGTCAAAAGCGATGCCGTCCACCCGCGTGCCGGGATTTTCGAAACTACCGAGAATCTCGGCCGTGTCGGGATTGACCCGAAGGATTTTGTTCGATAGAGCATCGGCGATCCACAGAGCATCCAGCCCGAACTCGATGGCGGTAAAAGATCCCCTCTGGAGATTGAGTCTTTTCTGGATTTCCCCGGTCAGGATGTTGATTTTATAGACATCGACCACTGCTTCGCTGCAGATCCAGAGATCGTTTCCATCGTAGGCGATACCCGATGTCACTTGAAGAGGTGCGGTTAAAGATCTCACCTGGGCACCGTTCTGTCTGTTGAGGCTGTAGAGGGTTTCGTTGAAGCCGTCCACATTCCACAAAGTGCTTCCGTCCCAAGCCAAACCGAGGGGAACGAGGGCCGGAGTTTGTATGGTATGCACGACCTCGAAGACCACCTCTCCGGCTCCGGGGTCAAAGGGATTGTCGAAGAGGCGATCCTGACAGAATTGCAGGAGCCCTAAGCTAAAAACGATAGCTAAGCGTAAGAGCCAGGTTTTTTGTGCCACTTTCCACTCTTAGCCTGAGATTGTTTTCCTCTCTCTTTTTGCCCTTGACAATGAAATAAATGTCGATCAGATTGACGGCCCAAATCCCGGCCGCCACAAGAAGATACCGATTGCGTTGGGTGTCGTATCTCTCGGTCAGCTCCCGAAATTTGACGGCATCGTCTACGCTGCCGGCCTCTTTATATTGGTCGTAGTATTGGTTTCCTTTATGGTTATTGGAAAACACCTTGTAGAGAGCGAAGATTTCCGCAGAGAGAAAAACCAAGCCTTCTATATATCTTTTTTCTGCAATCTGACCCCAGCCGGGAACGAGGAGTGATTTGTGGAGGGAAGTGAACGCAATCCGTGATGGAGCATTGGCAGGGTCGGGTTTCTGGCCGAAACCGGGAACGAAAAGGGAAAAAATTGAAAAAATGCCGATGAAGGCGGCGATTGCTGATTTCATTCGCTTAGTGTAAGTATAATATCACTCTGGAATATTTTCAAACTCTCAGGCAATCGATAAGCGTTTCAGCGGCCAGTCAAATCCTGTTAGGGCACTTCTTGCATCCTCTATCTTCAGCTAATGATCCGCAAGCAGGATTTCGAGTGACACTCTCAGAACGTATGATCGCAGCCCCAATCAATTCTCATTAACGGCTCGAGTGCGACAGACCTATTTTCGATTCGACCTCACCGCTTATCCAGGAACCTGATGTCTTTTCCCTTCTTCAATATTTGAGGAACAGCCGGCACAGCCTGGACGGAACCGGCTGTGTTGCCTAAATCCACTTTGACGTCATCAAATCCTGCAGTGTTTCCGGCCGTCCACGTAGCAGCCCAAACCCCGAGTCGGATTTCGGCCGGCATATCTGGGATCGAAAGGGCGGCCACCTGCTTTCCGTTAATGAAAAACGTAAAGTTGTTGCCGTCGGCAACGATTTTACACGCGTTCCAACCCGTATTCGAAATGACCGTGTCTTTCGTCCAGATAACATACGGCCATTCATTTTCCACCAGACCAGGACTCTTAAATGTCGCTCCCCAGATTGAATACATTTTCTCTCCGGGGCTGATATCCAAAAGCCAGATTTTGCTGAAGTCCTGGTTCCCGACGGCGATCCCGACAGGAATTTTACTCTGTCCGGTGAGCCTCTTCACCTTGGCCTCATAAGTGAAGGAATTGGTGTACATCCCCAATCCGTAATAGCTCATCGTAGATTCTCCATGAGAACTTTTACCTTTATAAATTCCGTCTCCGACGAACCAGGAGGCATACGAAGAGGCGTTTTCCCAGTAATCGGCGATGCCGTCGTTGAAGTTCTCAATGAACTCCCCCACCTCCAGAGCGGCGCTAACGTTGGCCGTCTGGTTCTTCACGACGTTCACTGTCGCCGACCAATCCTGGTACCGGTCCTTCGTCAACTGCAGTTCGTGCTCTCCCACCGGCACGTTCTCCAACGTCTTGTTGGTCAGCCCCATGTCCTGGCCGTCCAGCCAGATCCGGGCATTGGCCGGGCTCGACATCACCTTGATCTTCCCCACGTTGGCTATAGTGAAAGCCGGACTCTCCCCGTAGACCGAGGCATCCGCCGCACACGAAATCCTGACCTTGTAATTCGTTCCGTCCTCGACCGCAGAAGCCACCGTCCATTCGTAGCTCCCCGTGTTATCCGTGCTATCTGCTATCGTCCGCTCCACCGAACCACCTCGGTATAGTTCGATTTTGACATGCAACAGTGCCTGCGGTTTGACCGTCCCGGCATCTCCGGTACTTTTTGAGACCATCCGGTTCAAGCTGTCGCTGCGCGGATTGATCAGACCGCCCGGGTTTTTCCATGATAGGGATGCTCCTCCAACTGAGACCCTATCCGCAGAGGCACCGCTTCTTTCTGTCCCTCTCCGTCCAAGGTCCTTGCCACGTGCCTGTGTCGAGGCCGTCCTCACCCGGCTCAACCGAACAAAATATCCCCGAGGACTTATTGCCGAGTGCGTGTTGCCCCTCAGAGCGATGAAGCCGCCCCGGCTCA
>JAFGNQ010000140.1 GCA_016926925.1 Candidatus Aminicenantota bacterium | reverse complement strand
CCCGCAGAGTGTTTCCCAGAGAGTGGGCGAACAGGTGCTGGAACAAACCGAAACCCAGGGCTAACAGGGTACTGATTCCGAGCACGAGCAAAACCTCTTGCAGGACTTTCTGGGATTTCACCGTCCGAACGAGCAACATGAAAAGAGCGAAACCTGTCAGGTAATTTAAAGTAAAAAAGAGGGTGCTCATCATGGCGCCGCCCGAAGAAACTCCGTCCACATTGGTGACCAGCTCGTAAACCCGAGATGTAAGAAAAGGATAGAAATTTGCATAGCGAAACAAAGTAATGACACCGGAGACAAGGATCAAAAGCGTGAAGAAACCCAGGGGCTTAAACAAGGTTGTCCGGGCAGCAGAATCCGATAGAGAAAAGCTGCGGTGGAACAACCAGCCCAGGAAAAAAAACAGAAACAGAGTCAGGGCTGTCGGAGCATGAGGAATATTTTGGTATATGCCGAAAAAATAGGGAAGGTTGTTGATCAACGGAAATAAAAATACGAAGAGGAGAATTCCCCACCTCAACCGAAAACAGGTCAATACGAACAGGAGGATCAGAATCGGGAAGAAAATCCACTGAAAAGGAGCGACAAGCGGAACATATTTTAAATAGAAAAAATAGAGAGAAACCGCCAGAACAACCGCGGATATGAGGTACCTGAGATTCAGCGCTTTCATCGATTACGTCATTATAATCCTCTGCATAGAAAAATTCATCAATTCATTAACTGCTATGAAAGGAACCATCCTTTCGGATTCATGCACATTCTAGCTAACATGACGCTCACCGGCCCAAACCGAAAAGCATGATGCGGAAGGTTTTCAAAATGATTCTCAAATCCAACAAAATCGACATATTCTTGATGTAGTACAGCTCATACTGAAGCTTCTCGATAGCATCCTCGACGGAGGCTCCGTATCTGTAATTCACTTGCGCCCATCCGGTAAGCCCCGGCTTCACTGAAAACCGCAGTGAATAATAGGGGACATCATTGATCAGCTTGTTCACAAAGTATTCACGTTCCGGCCGGGGACCGATAAGACTCATCTGGCCTTTCATCACATTCAAAAGCTGGGGGAGCTCGTCCATCCTCATCTTCCTTAAAATTCTGCCGAAACCCGTGACACGGAGATCGTTCTTCTCCGCCCACTGCGGCACTCCGTCTTCGGAGTTCAGGATCATGGTCCGAAATTTCAGTAATTTGAAGGGTTTATAGTGCTTGCCGACACGTTCCTGATTGAAGAACACAGGGCCTTTTGAATTCAGTTTGATGCCGAGGGCGATGATCACCCCCACCGGCACAGTCACGATCAGAATGAGGAGGGAGATGGCCAAGTCCATGAGGCGCTTGATCCTGTCGTACATCCGGCTTCCTACATAATTGAATCCTTCGCTCTTCAGAACCCATTCTTCGTCGATATCCTTCACAGGCAGCTTGTTCAACAAATGTTCATAAAACCTGGCGGTATCCGTAATTTTCACGCCCCACAGCTTGCAGTTCATCAAGGCTCTGATCATTTTTCTATCACCGACAGGCTCCGACGCAAGGACGATATCGTGAACATTGTAATCATAGACGAGCTTTTTTAGAGATTTGGCATCTCCCCAAAGCTTACTGCCTAACTCACCTTCTTTGGGACGTTTCTCGCTGATGAATCCGATGACTCGGTATTCATCGTTTTTGTCGAGAAAAGCGCCGAGGTCGCGAGCTTTTTTGCTGATACCCACTATCAAGACATTCCGTTGGGGAACCGTAAGACGAAACACCAGAAAGAAAAACCACCTCCAGGTGGTTATTAAGACAGCTATGGGGACCAGGCTGATCAGAAAGATACCCCTTCCCACCCGGTAAGGAAATATGTAGAAAAAGACGGTAGTGATCAAAGCAACCAAAATCAGGGATCCGAAGACAAGAACAACCGTTCGTATCCGCCTGAATTTTTGCCGAACGTTATAAAGATCGAATATGTAAAAACTGATGATGTATATGACAAGCAGGAAGACCAGCGTCACCAGCCTCCTGTTCCAATCAGTAAATACCAAGTGTTTCTTCAGCCGGAGAAAATGCGCCAGGACAACCGAGAGGTCTACGATCAAGATATCTCCCAGCAAGAGCAGCAATTTCTGACGCGAAACCCTTCGTATGATCATGGATATCTTTGAGCGTGAAGTTGCTTAAGGCAGAGTATTTCCTTCAACCTTCATCAATCCTTGTGCTGATGCGACCGGATAAGCGAAAAATATTCCATGGCGGCGTGCTTCAGATTATACTTCTCCCTCACCGCTCTGACGGCATTCCTCCCCAATCTTTCCACCTCATCAGGGGCGGAATGAAGCCGCAGAATGGAATGGGCTAAATTCTGCACATCATTCGGATCGACTATTATACCACAACCGTATTCTTCAACGATCCGGACAATTTCCGATTGAGACGGGACAACGGCAATGACGGGAACACCGGCAGCTAAAATGCCGAATGTCTTGGAGGGCTCGGAAAGCCCCGATTGGCCCGGCATTAAAGATACCAGGCCGACATCCGCGCAGGCAAGCGAGAGGCCGAGCTCTTCTCTAGGAACGTAGGTCCGAAACCGACAGTTAGTCAGATTCCATCGCTGCGCATATTCTTCCATCCACTTCTTCTTTTGTCCTTCCCCGATGAAAAGAAAACAAATATCTTTATTGTCTGCCAGCTCCCGGGCCGCTTTCATGATGGTCTCCATATCATGGAACCTGCCCATATTTCCGGAGTAGCTGACCACGAATCTTCCGTTCAAATTCCATTTGTGCCTTAGAGGGTTCGCATTCTTTGCAACAGGCACGATCTGTCTGTCATCACTCCAAACATGGATCAACCGGATTCTTCCGGCGAGGGAGGAACGGTCTTTCCCCTTCCTCAGGATTATGTCTCTCATCTCCTGTCCCAGGACAACCACCGCCGCAGCGTTCTTCAAGATCTTGCCGTTCCACCAATCCCAGGTTTTAGCCACCAGTCCCCTTTCCTTTATTGCCCCCAGCCGTTCTGCCGTATCGGGATAAACATCGAAAATCGCATAGATATATTTTTTTTGCCGTAGAACTTTTAGAACTGCGCAAGCCACACCGATAATAGGGGGAT
>JAFGNQ010000139.1 GCA_016926925.1 Candidatus Aminicenantota bacterium | reverse complement strand
TGGCCGAGGAGAGATCTGAGTACCTGCGAGACGGATATGTCCGGACAAACTTGTACAGTGCTTTCATCTATCTGACACGGTCCTTCGGTGACCTCGAAAAAGAGATGAAGACTGCTGGAGTGAGGCCCTATCTCCTCGATCAGTGCCGTCGGATTCTGGACAACATGGATTCCGAATTCTCTAGATGGCCAGCCGCCGACAACCTGGCTTATCTCAATGACAAGTACGTCAAAGCCAGAGATGCCAGCGTCTATTTGATTGAGAGGAAGGGGCCCGGTGTGTACTCCCGTCGTGCCTTCCTGAATCTGGAAAGCTTGTACAGGTACAATTATGACCGTGAGAGAGGGAATGATCCCTGGCAGTATCTTGTGGAGGTTCCCTTTGAGACTCTGGATAAAATGGAGGAAGGCCCCTTATTGGAGCTGAATTTCGAGGGCCGGCTTGTGATAGAGATGAGTTCCCGTCCGAACAGGCCGGTCTACCTTATCTCGAACGGGGAAAAAAAGGGAGTCACTTCCCCACAGGTGCTTCAAAGACTGGGAGGTTGGGACAAGGTCTTCGAAGTCCCTTCGGATATCATCGACGCATACCCGGACGGTGATCCGATTCAATAGAACCCGGTGTGGTGGCGCTCTGTTAAAATGCTCTTCCGCAGGCATCCCTGTTGTCGTGATGGATCCGCACTCCATCATCCTCGGTTCTTTTTCTGCAGCGGTCTTAGATTATTATAATGTTATAAAAATATATATCTCCTTACAATCATCGGTGTTTTTTGCTCTCCCGGGTGGATTTATATATCCCGGCCGGTAATGGCCTATGCGGGGATTTGAGCATGCCTGAACAGCCTTCGGAACTCCGTGACATCTTGTGCAATGAAGCCTTTTTTCCATTGAGATTGTTTCTCGGCCTGCTCATGAAATTAAGGTTTGAAAGGAGAGGGATGGCTCCTTATAAGGAGCGGGCTGTTGTCAGCAAAAGGGGGGTTGATGATGGGAACCAAAAAAGGTGGGGGCTTCCTCCAGCCCGCCAAAGAAAGCCAATATCATTATACCAAAAAAAAAATCGTTGTAAAGAAAAAAAATAAAAATTCTCAAATTTTATAAGCATATAGCTTTCGAGCGGAATATCTGTCTGTTTTGAACGGCATTGGAAACATAGGTGGGGTCCCGCCGAAACGATTAAGGCAAATTGAAGAGGTTTTCTTCAAATTTATTCCAAATTTATTCTTGACATTAACTCTGTTTTTATATAAAAATCTGGACAAGACCGATTGAGTTCATTCTTAATTTTCTTGAGAAGCGGATTTCGGGCTTATCTTAACCATAAATTTTATTTGGAGGTAAAATAAATGGCATACGGTTTCACTAACTCAAAAGGAGTCAAGTATTATCTCCATCATAAGGATGTGAACCTTAAGGGGGGGAGACAGCAGAGGATCTACTTCTTTGCCCGCGATATCAGACCCGGCGCGCTGGAAGCAGTACCAGAAGGTTATAAAGTCATAGAAACTGAACGAACAGGTATGCCCATACTCAAGAAGAAATAGGTCTATTCTCCGGTTAAAATACCCTCAGAGATAAGCGGGTCTTTTTTCGCGTAGCTTTCCGGATGAATTTATCAGGGGTGTCGTCATTCCATTGATCCGGACGGCAGTAATGGTCATTATCGGAGAAGCAGAGGCCTCTCTCCGGTTTTAGGAACTATCTCTATTCCTTTTCTATCAAGTCTGCATCTTTTCTCTATTTTTCTCCCGATGATATTGTCAGGAGCCATATGTCCTCAAAAAAGTACAAACGATCCTACCGATTGGGCTTCGTCCTGGCGGGATGGGATGGCATGCAATTTGCAGATGTAAATATCGGAAAGGAGAAAAGATGAAAAAACTGTGGATCTTAGCAGGATTTTTAGTAATCTGTATTCCCCAGGTCTTTCCATTCCAAAGTGAGGACTATTACGATTACAGTTTCGCCCGTATGACATACGTTAAGGGGGATGTATTTGTCGAGAGGGCGGATAAGGCTTTTGAGGAAGGGAGCGTCAACTTACCTCTGGTCGAAAACGACAAACTCGGCACACGTGAAGGGAGGGCGGAAGTCCATTTCGCGAATAAAAATTATCTTCGTCTCGACAGCTACACTCATGTTGATTTAGTGACCTTGCCGCGCAAAGGTGATGACCGGGTGAAATTAAACATCCTGTCCGGCCGCGTTTATCTGCGGGTGAGTTATTTGGAGAGAGAAAAAGATTTTGAGATCCATACTCCTGATGCTTCATTCTATGTCTTGGATGAGGGGCTTTATGGATTTCGTGTTGCCGACAATGCCGAAACCGAGGTGCATGTCCTAACAGGAACACTTGAAGCCGCAGGCGAGCAAGGTTCCCTTTTTGTGAACGCTGAAGAAAAAGTGGTGGCTTCAAACGGATATTTTCCATCGGATCCGACCTTTAGCCGATCAGATTACAGCGATAATTTTGCTCAGTGGAACAGTTCCCGTGATGAGCTTCTCGATCGGCGTGTCCAGAAGGCTTATCTTCCGCAGGAGATGTCCGTCTATGAGGAAGAGCTGGCCTATAACGGGGATTGGGTCTATGAATATCCTTATGGGAACGTCTGGGTCCCTCGAGTCTATCACCCTACATGGAGGCCTTACAACGATGGAAGATGGGTTTGGTATGCCTTGTGCGGCTGGTCCTGGGTTCCCTATGAGCCTTGGGGATGGTGCGTTTCCCACTATGGCAGGTGGCATTGGCGGTTCGGCCTGGGTTGGTATTGGATTCCCACATATCATTGGGGGCCGGCTTGGGTGCATTGGTACAGCGGATATGACTACATCGGGTGGTGTCCGGTAAGCTATTATGGTTTTCCTGTTGCCATCGTCAGCAATAGATTTTACGGCCGAGGCTATGGACAACACTATCCACTGCACTCAAGAGCTCTTACCATGGTTCACAGGAATCAATTGCAGGCACCCCGTATATCCAAAGTTGCGTTGTCGCAGAGCCATGTACAACGCTTGGGGAAGGTTTCTCTATCAGCCCATCAACCCAAAGTCAGGTACAGCACCCAGAATAATCTAAGCAGCTCCAAGGCGGCAAAAGTCCTGGCGCGCTCTAATATCCGTAAAGTCGGAAGAAACTTTGCAGGATCCTCCTCGCTTGAGTCATCACGGCGTGCGAGGACGACAGCGATCAGGGGCTCTACCAAAGGCATTCCAGGCGCAAAAGCGGCAAGATCCTCTGTATCGAATCGGTCAGGGACACAGTCCACCAACACGACGCTCCGGTCAAGGCGCAGTCCTTCATCCTCCCGATTCGATTCAGCCGGTGCCAGGGGAGATTCTCCAACGCGCGAGGCGCGATCGCTGCGCACGATCAGAACTTACCCGTCACGACAAGCGAGCGGAACCCATTCGCGTTCCTATAGTTCTCCTCGGGAGAGCCAGAATTCTTCCGAAGATTACAGAGGGAGAACTTCTGTCAAGAGTTATGGGAGCCAGAACTCCTCAAGCCGATACGTGCGTGGGGCTTCATCGTATTCGCAGTCCCGTCAATCCCGAAGAGAAACTGCCGATGGAGCATCTTATCCGTCTTCTTCTGTCCGTCGTTATTCGTCCAGATACTCTTATTCGGCGTCTTCCAGCGAGCGCACCTATGGTGCCAAGCTGCACTCTCCATCAGGAGAACGACAGAGCTATCAGAGTAGGCGCCCTAGCGTTACATTTGGGCATAAAAGTTCGTACCGGTATCCATCCTCATCTTCAAGATCCTCCTCAAGTCGCGTGTACGGCACGTCTAAAAGCACCTCACGAGGAAAATATTATTCGCCAAGGCAATCCTCCTCTTCCCGCTCTTATTCAAAGAGCCGTTCCACCCCTTCGAGCACGAAATCGTATTCCCGAGGAAGAGTTTCATCATCGAAAAGTTCTTCCTCCAGGGTTGGACGGAGTTCCTCAAGCTCAAAAAGGAGTTCATCCTCTTCCAGTTCGCGTCGCAGAAAGTAAAAAACATTCCGGCTCCGAGTCCTTTCTGAATTTTCTTCTTTACTTTTAGCTTTTTCAGTGTTATAAAATATCCTGTTTTCAGGAAGAGGCGTGTCTCTTTCTTGCTTTTTGCGGAAGTACAATTTTTGCATAAATCAAACCACACTTTCGCGCGAGAGATTTAAGTTTGGAGGTGTGACTCATGGCTATCCGGCAACAGATTTCAGTCTACGGAAGTTATTTGAAAAAGAGCGTGTATTTTTTGGGCTTTGTCCTCTTGACATTCTTTTTGATATCTAACTCTGTTTCCTGCCAGAAATCCGGAGAAACCGGAGAGGAAGAGAGCCTAGCCGTAAAAGAGGGGATCATCGAGTTCGGGGGGACAGTCAAGCTGGCTTACAGCAAGTTCATCTATATCCCCGAAGCCAGCGGATTCGACATTGTTCTTCAAGGTGATGTCGCCGGGGGGATCGAAGGATTGGTGGGAAAAATGGTCCAAGGCCAGGGCAAGTTTTCTCCCGAGATGCCGGCTATCCTGGCTGCCGATACCATAGAAGTCAAAGATGAGAGCGGGCAATGGCAGAATGTCTTCACGAAGTCTGGGGACGTCGATTACTCTGAGTTCATCGACTTGAAATCCAGGGATGTCGTGTTCCCGGTTCTTGAGAATCTTGCCTATAATAAAGCGGAAGGGTGGGAAGGCAAGGAAAAGGCTAAAATATATGGCAAACTGGAAAAGGGTGAGGACAAGACGATAATCGTCGTTTTTGATGACAAAAACAAGCAGGTAGGGAGCATTATAGTCGACGGCATTCATGATTTTGCGGAGTTTTATATTCAGAAGCTGCGGCTTTTCGATAAGTTTTGGTTTTATATGAACGTCAAAGAGACTGTCGACTACAAAGACAGACGCAGAACGAGGGAACTTTTTCACGCCGAAATTCTTTTCGCAGGACTTTACTAATCCGAAGTCCTATTTCTAGGCATAATTTTATATACTCTTAACATCCAAGAGGGCCCTCAATAGAGGGCCCTCTTGGTTTTTAGCAATCTTTTTCCACCTGAGTTATCTCCCTTTTGTTCTGCTTTTGTGGTT
>JAFGNQ010000138.1 GCA_016926925.1 Candidatus Aminicenantota bacterium | reverse complement strand
TCATTGACAGTCAGGCTGATGTGGAAAAGATGGGTATGAGGTTGGCGGGTATCTATGGTATATCCGATTCTGCAGCCGGATTCCGCCTGCGAATGAAAAGGATTAAGAGCCAAAAAAAAGGCGGCAATTATTACTATTTGCAGCACCCTGATTTGGACTTTGAGCAATTCCGTTATTTTGATTCGCATAGTGAATTCCTTTTACAAATTGTGACGTCTATCGGTTAGTGCTATTTTCCGAATTCGCCTATTGGAAGCTTCCATTTGCATACCGGACAGTCCGGCGATCCACTTACTGAAAGATTCATAAGGGCTTCATGATTTTCGACATCGAGGTCGTCATCTCGGTCTTTTCCGACACCTGCAATGAGCAGTCGGCTTGGAGGAAAGTTTTCTCTTTGATAGCTGGGCATACGAATCACGCGACCAAGAAGCATTTCCGGGGATACAGCCAGATTATCCAATTCATAAAGAATTTCGTAGCGGGTTTCAGGATTTGCTGAGAAGGGTTCGAAATAGGTGCAGTTCACCAGGGCCCAGCGGCCGTCGATCTTGACAAGGGCCATCATATGACCATCGATTTCCACCTCTTTTACGCGTGCCTGTCCATTCTGCGGACAGGCTTTTTCAAATTCGGAGACATTGGCGCCGACAACAAATCTGACATCGGCAATTCCGGCCGCTTTGGCTAAAGAAATAAAAAGGTGGGCCATTGTCGTGCACCCATCCCTGATGCGATGCTCGATGGCTTCGCTCCCACTAACCACAAAAGCCATATCCTGAGCAACCATGTTTTTATGTCGGACAAGATTTTCATATACCTGGATGTCGTGCCGGTCAAAATAGATCTGGCGAAGAAGATCCCTTCTTTCCTTATGTTCCTTCTCTGTAAGGGTTCGCTGTAGCCGTAAGTTGTTAAGAGTGTTCAGGTGTTGGCTTTTCTTTTCGAGTTCGTTCCTGAATTCTTGAATAGAATTGGGATCGTTGATCCATTTTTTTTGGCGTGGTCTGTCCGTTTTTATGAACAGAAATTCGTCATGGGTGACTTCGATTATCTTATGCACGATTTCGATATCGGATCCCGATATCCTGTGGTTTTCCACGAATCGCCGCACGGTATCCGTCACTTCGAGCGAATCGGCTTTGTAGCCCTGACTAAAGAGAGTCAAAGGCAGGGAGAGAAACAAAAAGAGCAATTCCCTCATCATACCTCCTTTCTATAGCAATTTTAGAATTTCTTCAATATCAAGCTATAGACAGTGGAGAAAACACAGCGTATCATAGTTTCTCAAGTATTTTCTCCCTGTGTGGCCACATATGTATGTATACTGTATTTAATATACAATAAGAGAGGCAGTGTCAAGTGTCTTGATTTTGGTTTATGCTTGACATCACCTTCTATAATTGTATAAAAAATACAGTATACAAATAAGGACGATATATGTCGAGACGAAATGATGTGGGTCTGAGATGATCAAAAACCTATACGAAATTATCGAGCAGATCAATTCCGTTGTCTGGGATTTACCTGTTATTATTTTGTTGGTTGGCACGGGGATTTTTCTAACCATCAGGTTGAAGGGTTTGCAGATTAGAAAATTCGGACTGGCCACTAGGTATGTTTTTCAAGGAGCCCGGAGAAAAGATAAGTCGGAGAAACACTCCGGAGATATCTCTCCTTTTCAAGCCCTTACTACAGAGATGGGAAGCATTATCGGAAACGGGAATATTGCAGGCGTGGCCACTGCAATCGCCATCGGAGGTCCGGGGGCACTCTTTTGGATGTGGCTCTCAGCCTTTTTTGGAATGGCCACTAAATACGCTGAGGTGGTCCTGGGTGTCAAATTCAGGGTGAAGGCGGAGGATGGAACCACGGCTGCCGGGCCTATGTATTATCTCAAAAACGGCCTGCGCCTTCCCTTTTTAGGCGGTCTGTTTGCTTTCATGCTTCTAGTCGGAAACTTCTTCACAAGTCCGCTCCAACAGACCAATTCCATTGCCCTTGTTTTCCAATCGAAGCTTGGTATTCCCCGTTACGCTTCTGCTATCGTTGTGACCTTTGTCGCCTGGGTCGTTATCATCGGGGGTATAAAATCCATCGGTAGATTCGCAGAGAAAATGGTTCCTCTTATGGTGGTTGTCTATGTCCTCGGGTGTCTAGCCGTCATTCTTTCCCAAGCCTCCATGTTTCCTCATGCCCTAAAACTCATTTTTGTGGGTGCGTTTACCCCGACCGCGGCAGTAGGAGGATTTCTTGGTGCGGCGATCCGACAAACAATGAGGTACGGCATTGCGAGGGGCGTTATGTCCAACGAGGCCGGAATTGGGACTGCCGGAGTTATTCATGGAGCTGCCAGGGTGGAAGAACCATCTCGGCAGGGATTGATTTCTTTATGGGCAGTTTTTGTCGATACGATGATCATCTGTTCGTTAACCGGAATTTCCATAATCATCACAGGCCAGTGGTCCAACGGGCTTACGAGTACGGCACTGACCGCATCGGCCTTCGATGCCGCCCTGCCCGAATTCGGCGGTTTCATCGTACTCTTCAGTTCAGTGCTCTTCGGGTTCACGTCGCTGATCAGTGGTGCGTATACGGGTGGCCAGAGTTGTGAATTCTTTCTCGGTTCAAAGACAAAGAAAATCTATTACTGGATTCTCTGTGTCATGATGTTTTTTGGTGGCATCATGAAGGTGGAAGCTGTCTGGTCAATGGGAGATATTGTCAACGGCCTAAAGATCGTAGCGAATGTCATCGGTCTTGTCGGACTGAGCGGTGTAATCTATAAAGTAACGAAAGCATTTTTCGATAAGATATCCGAAGAAGATAGAACATAGATAGCAAGTAAAATAACCACCGAGAGGAGAAATGAATATGGAAGAAAAATTCACGATAGTCTTTTGTTTCAATCCCGCCTATGTTCCACAGGAAGTTATCGATGCGGCCCAAAGCCGGTTGCCCGATGGATTCGAGTTGATTGCTATCGAGAGGGATTTCCCCCATGAAGAAAAACTCAAAATCTATGAGAGAGCGGATTTCTTGATGGAATTCTCCGCCGATCCCACACCTGAAGAATTCGATGCCTTGAAAAAAGTCCGATTTATTCAGCTTTTGAGTGCAGGTTACAACAATTTCAACATGTCGATTGCCAACCAGAAAAAA
Source organism: Candidatus Aminicenantota bacterium (assembly GCA_016926925.1). Next base: position 41,613 of record JAFGNQ010000138.1, on the reverse strand, counting down.
ATTCCTGTGGCAAATAATCATGGGAACTGCATCGCCGTAGCTGAATTCACTCTGCTTTTGATACTGGCCCTTTTGCGGAAACTCCCTATCCACCACAACACGACAAAAAGCGGCCGTTGGCTCGAACACAACCTGATGGTGGAGATGGGCGAACTGGCGGGCAGGACTGTTGGTATTATCGGGATGGGTTTCGTCGGCAAAGAGGTGGCCAAGAGGGTCCGGGGTTTCGATGCAAACGTCATTTACAGCGATATCTACCGTTTGAGCTCTGATCAGGAAGATGCGCTGGGAGCGAAGTATGTTCCTTTGGCTGTTCTTCTTAAAGAAGCTGATATCATCACTCTGAATCTTGCCATGACGTCTCAGTCGAAAGACCTAATCGGCCGCAAAGAGTTCGAAATGATGAAAAGAAATGCGGTCTTGATCAACACGGCCCGGGCTGGGATCGTGGACCAGAATGCACTCTATAAAGCCCTCTACAGTCGAAGGATAGCCGCTGCGGCCATTGATGTTTATCCTCAGGAGCCGCCTGATCCGAACAATCCGATTTTTCTTCTGGACAATGTGATTTTCACACCGCACATGGCAGGCGCTTCGTTGGATACCTGGGCCCGGAGAATCAAAATCGGGTATGATAATTTCCAGAAGGTGGTAGCCGGGCAGCCGGCCGAGTTCATCGTGAATCCGGATTTCAAATAACATCCTGTGGATTTGATTGTTGTGGATTATCCCGGTTAGGTAGTATCGGTTGCATTTTCTCTAGATTTAAGGAGAAGGCCATGCATGATTCAAAAAAGTACGGTTGTCGGTTTTTGTCCTTTGTCTGGCTCTTCTTTCTGATCGACATCGTTTTATTTCCCGTGTTGGCATTTGCCGATGATCCTTTCCATGTGACCTTTTCATCGAGACCGAAGCATGCCGTTCTTTACATCATCGATGGACTGTCTTATAAAGCCTGGGAACGTGTGTCTCTACCTGTGCTTGAAGCAATGATATCTCAAGGTGCTTTTGTTGAGAAGAACTATCTGCCGACCTCCGCTCATCCAACAGAAGGTGCTTATGCCGAACTGCACACATGTTCCATACCGAATCCAATCCTCATGGCCGGCACAGTCTTTATCACCAAAGAAACAGCGTATCTCCCTCAAGTTTTTTTCCCAAAAGAAACGACAGTTTTTGTTGCCAATACAGAAATTTACGACAGCCTGAATCGATTTTATCATTATTCTTATCAGAAACTGGGTCCTGATACAGATGGCGTCGCTAAAGCCTCGGAATTCATGAAGTTGGCACGGCCAGCCTTCATGCGCGTCCATCTTCAGGAAGTCGGAGAGGAGAGTTTTCAGATCATGTCGCTTACCGAAAATGTTCCTTGGCGAAGAAATATCTGGGCCGAAGGCTCTCCTTATATTCAAAGACTGAAGGATGCGGATAGACTTCTCATGACATTTTTACAGAGTCTACAAGACCTAGGGATTCTGAAAGACACGGTTATCCTGATAACGAGTGATCATGGTGAGGCGGATTCGGGTTATCACCCTACGCAGAATGTCGATGCTTCCATCACATCTATCGTATTGTGGGGTGCGGGAGTCAAAAAAAATGTCAGGATTCCTTACGCGGAACATATCGATGTCGTCCCGACTATATGCGCTCTAATGGGAAAGTCCCCGCCGAAGACCTGTCAGGGAAGAGTCATCGTCGAAGCCCTGGAAAAGGACGATGAAATCGTACCTCCCAGGAAAATGCTCATCAAGGATATGTTGGAGCAGTTTGGGATTTACAGGAAAATGACAGCTGAAGCCAACAATATCCTGGAAAATCTTGTCGAGTCGCCAGACAGCATTTTTTTCAGGAACTTGAACAACATACAACAAGAATTTTATGACGTCCACAAGTTTGCCCGGTGGCCTGAATTCAAGACGCTGGAGGAGCTTCTTTCCCATAACCGCAGAATCTTATCCCGCCTGAGTATTCTTCTTTCAGAGATCCGCTCCCTTAAATAAGGTCCGGACCTCTCATTTACTCAATGCTTGTCGTTTGCGGCGTTAAAAATCTGATAGAACGGAACAATTCCATCGAAGTTATTTGCGTTCTTTCAACTTTGCCCTCATCAGGAAGAGGAGACTTCCTGTTTTTTTGTCATTGTGATACCTGTATACCCATAGAGTACGGTGATGGCGGGGTTGATCAGGTTTAGAAAGGCATAGGGAAGATAGAGAAGAGGGCTGACTCCCAGGGTGGCATGCATGAACGCCCCGCAGACACTCCAGGGAACTAGAGAGGAGGTGAGAGTGCCGGCATCCTCCAGGCAGCGGGACAGGTTTTTTGGATGGAGGCCGTGCTGATCGAATGCATTCTTGAACATCCGTCCCGTAACGACGATGGCTGTATACTGCTCTGCTGCGATGGCATTCATTGCGATGCAGCTTCCAACTGTTGTAGCGACCAGTGATCCCGTTTTTTTGACTTTCTTCAGAAGAGATTTGACAAGAACATCGAGCATTCCGGTTTTTTCCATGACGCCTCCGAAGGAGAGGGCACAAATGATCAGAGCAACTGTCCGCAGCATGCTTTCGAGGCCTCCTCTTGTCAGCAAATCGTCGACGAATCTGACTCCGGTTTGACTAATATATCCGGATTGTGCGGCCTGCATAACCTCAGCCAATGATTTTGATTGCACCGTAACAGCCAGAATGCCTCCCAGGATAGTCTGGCTAAAAAGCGCTGGAAGCGGTGGGATTTTTAGAACGACCATGAGGATAACGAGTAAGGGGGGAAGAAAGAGAATGGGATGGACGGAGAAATGCGTTTTGATGGTTGAAAGCATCAATTCAATTTTCTGCATGTCCAGGGTTCCTCCCGAGGTTCGGCTGCCCAGCAGAATGAAAAGTAGAACAGAGATAACGTAGGCAGGGGCTGTTGTGTAAACCATGTGCCTGACATGGGAGAATACATCTGTTCCGCTTACTGCCGGAGCAAGATTCGTTGTGTCGGAGATGGGGGACATTTTATCCCCGAAATAAGCCCCTGAAATGATGGCTCCTGCGACCATGGGTGCGGGAATTCCCAATCCTTTACCGATGCCGATAAGGGCGACTCCAGCCGTGGCTGCGGTCGACCAGGATGATCCTGTCCCTAAAGAAATGATGGAACAGATGATCAAAGTGGAAACAAGAAATATTTTGGGAGAAAGAATCTTCAATCCGTAAAAAATCATTGTAGGAACAACCCCGCTTAGAATCCAGGTTCCGATCATGGTTCCGATTACCAAGAGAATAAGCACGGCTGCCAGGGCGATCGCTATCCCCTTTGTGATGCCCTCTTGAATCTCATTCCAAGGATAGTGCAGAGCTGCCGCTATCGCTGCAGCAACGGCTGTTGCCAGCAAGAGAGGGATATGGGGCGGCTGTTTGAAAACGGTGATGGTGAAGGTTAAGAAAATGATCAGTGAGAGGACCGGTATGATGGCTAGTCCTATAGTGACTTGTTTCTTCTCCTTTTTGATTAGAGTTTTCATAATTCCCTCGAATTCGCCGGGAAGAGCGGCGTATTAAATTCTTTTACTGAATCTGGTCGTTGCAGGTACACCAGTGTATGAGAATTTGCCAAGGCCATGACATTAAATGAGTGCCTTCTCTCAACTCTTTGGAATAAGTCTCGATATCGTTTTTTCCTTTATGATTATCTCCTCCAGGGGGTACATTAGCGCGAATTCCCTCATGATCTTTTCGTTATCTTTGATGCTGTGCACCCCCATACTCCAGTGGTCCAGACCTTTCTGATAAACGAAATATCCTTTCTCTCCGGCGCGCTTTTTGGGGATGGGAATGACAGGATCCTTGAAATCGTAATCTTCGATGTACTCACCGGTAACAGAATCCATCACGATCCACTTCCCTTCGACATAGACCTCCAAAAAGGTGTGTCCCATAAATTCGATGGATGAGTCTTCTTTGTGCCGTTTCGCCCATTCGATACCGGCTGCATTCATGAAAACAACCGGGTAGCCGAGATTTCTAAGGAGAGACGTAAGAATGAGTCCCCAGTCGTTGCAGCCGGAAAGCTTCCGCCTGGTGAAGATTTCTTGTGCGCTCTGTTTGGCTGCCATTTCACCTCTTCCCCTGTATCGATTGAAATTTGTCCTGACCCAATCCAGTATCAGTCCTATTTTCGAAATCGTATTGTCTCCCGGAAATTGCAGGACGAGCATTTCTGTATTCTTCGCAGAAAGTTGTGTTTGGAGTGTGGGTTTGGAAAAAATCCATGGATCGGTATGATCGACATTTCTGACGGGAAAGTCCGAGCCAAATCCGAAACCGATCACGAAACTGAACAACAACACGACCTTAACAAGGATCGAAAGCAAGCCTGAATTTTTCATCACAGAACTCCTTTCCCGGTTGAATCGAGCTGAATCCGGATGTTATTCAATTCTGTGTTTTCGAAGATGTCTTTCTGAAAATTCTTTACTTACTGTATTCACGATGCACATCATTCTAACATCCAGAACCAACAGGCCTTCCGGATAAAGCCTGGTTGGATTCAGATCCAGTTGTTTTATTTCAGGATGCTCCGTAACGAGTCTGGAAACATCCATTATAAGATCTACAAGCTTGTGCTGATTCACCGCTTCCTTTCCTCTAGATCCGGTCAGAAGCGGATATCCTTTTATCTCCCGGATCATTTCTAAGGCATCCCTCCTTTCCAAAGGAGCGACTCTGAAAGAAACATCATCGAGGGCTTCTGCGTAAATCCCTCCCAAGCCGAACATTATGGTCGTGCCGAAAGTTGGATCGTCCACAGCTCCGACTATGACTTCCATACCCTGTCGTGCCTGCTGGCAAACAAGGATTCCTTCAATGATGGATTCTGGTTTCTTTCTCCATATTCCATCGGAAATTTTAACGAAGTTTCCGAGTACCTCACTGGCATTCCTGTTTCCGACCACAACCCCACCGATATCGCTTTTATGGACAATGTCGTAAGAAACGACCTTTAAAACGACAGGATATCCGATTTCCTGGGCAATGTGAACAGCCTCTTCCGGGCTGCGAGCCAGACCATTTAGGGGGTAAGGAATATTGTAGGCAGCCAGGATATTCACGGCGTCGGATTCCAGAAGAAGACCAAGCTGCTCCTTATTTTCAATATTTTCGTCGGAAGTGATTTGCTTATGCGTATATGGTTTCTTCATTTCTCATTTCATATCGTTTTAGGATTTCAGCCGCCCGGGCTAGGTTCTCCAAAGCCCTGGCTGCTCTGTCTGGGGTTTCAAATGTCGGGATGCCCGCCCGTTCCAGTTGACGTCTGGCCGTTTTCATGACCTCTCCGTTCATCATGCAGACAGCAACGGGTTTGTCAAAATTCTTTACAACGTTCCGTACGGCTAAGGCCACATTTTCCGCTGGAAGAAATGTAGGGGGAACGCTGATGAGAATGACGGCATCGACTCCATCGTCTTCAAGTATGCATCGCAAGACTTCCGCATGCTCGTGTTCTAATGCTGCAGCCGTCATATCAATATAGCCTTCGGGTTTACATATAACCGCCATCGATGGAAGGAGCTCGGTGATCTTTGTTTTGGTCGAGTCTTGGAGAGAAGCGAGGCGCATAATGTTTTTTCTGCCCAATTCATCCAGAGCAATGATTCCCGGTCCACCCGCTTCCGTTAAAATACACAAGCGCTTACCTCGGTATGTGTCTATAAACGATGCTGCTTTTGAGGCATCCAACAATTCTTCGATGCTATCAACTCTGACAATTCCCCCTTGCCTGAAAGCGGCATCATAGATGCGGTCGGAACCTGCCAATGTTGCTGTATGCGAGAGCGTAGCTTGGGATCCCCCTTCGCTCTTTCCCACTTTAAGGGAAAAAATAGGCTTTTTTTGAGTGATCTGTTTTGCTCTGTCCAGGAGTTTTCTTCCGCTTGTAACACCTTCCAAATACATGGAGATAGTCTTCGTTTTTTCATCCTGGCCGTAATAATCCAGAATATCGACCATGCTCATATCCGCAGCGTTGCCCACGTGAGCGAATTTGCTGAATCCCAGCGGTTCCGGTTGGTCACCGGCCAGCATCAAAAAGGACCCCCCGAATGCTCCGCTTTGCGACAGAAATCCCAAGGATCCCTTTTTCAACCTGAGGCCGGGAGAAAAGCTCGTACAGAGTTTGTTATCTGTATTGATCAGACCTATGCAGTTGGGGCCGATGATTCCCAATCCCGTTTTTTCGGCCAAAATAGTGATGGCTTTTTCCAACTCTATACGATCGGCATGGCCTGTTTCCGAGAAGCCTGCCGATAGGATCACAGCACCGCGAACTCCCTTCCTACCGGAAGCTGTTTTGAGAACTTCAAAGACAGACTGGGCCGGGATGGCGATTATTAACAGATCGACACGGTTTTCAATATGAAACAGAGATGGGTAGCAGGGTAATCCAAGGACCTGCTTTTGAGAAGGGTTTACCGGAAATATCTTCCCCTTGTATTTTTCTCTAATCATGGTTTTAATAATCTGATGAGAGGCTTTGCCAGGATTGTTGGAAGCCCCGATTACGGCAATCGATTCGGCATTGAACATTTTGTCGAGAGTCTTTGTTCTTGACATGAAACTTCCTATGTATATAGAATACAATATACAATAAGAACGCAATGATAGGAAGCTCTTTTTTGTTTCTCATCATATGATGTTGTTTTGGAACTGAAAGAAAATCCGAGGATAAAATTTGTGTTTTCTGATTAAAAATAAGGAGGTGAAAGGTGAGAACAAAAATTCTCATAACCGGAGCTTGCGGCCAGATCGGTTCGGAATTGACCTTAGCCCTGCGTGAAAGGTACGGTCGGGAAAACGTGATTGCATCGGACATTGTCGAGCCGAGCTCTAAACTGAAGGATTCGGGACCGTTTGAGTTAATCGACTGCACGAATTTCGATCGTTTGGTTGAGATCGTCAGTGGATACGGAATCCAGACAGTCTATCACTTGGCAGCGATCCTTTCCGCAGCCGGAGAAGCAAATCCTCAATTGGCATGGAAGGTTAACATTGACGGTCTTTACAATGTGATGGAAATTGCCCGTCAAAGTCAATGCGATGTTTTTGCTGCCAGTTCTCCTGCGGTATTCGGGCCCAATGTGCCCAAGGACAACACTCCTCAGGATGTCCTTCTTCGTCCGACGAATATTTATGGAGTGACTAAAGTCGCCGGTGAACTGCTCTGCGATTACTATCACTTAAGATACGGTCTGGATACGCGAGGCTTGAGATTTTCCGGCGTCATATCATATGAGACGATTCCTCAGGGGGGGATCACGGATTATGCAGTTGAGATGTGCTATGAAGCGATCAAAAATAAGAAGTACACTTGCTTCTTAAGATCAGGGACATATCTGCCATTCATGTACATTAAGGATGCGATCAAGGCCGCCATTCAAGTTATGGAGGCGAATCCCGATAAATTGATCCATCGGAATGCCTATAATGTAACGGCCGTTTGTTTCGAGCCTGAAATGGTGGCTGATGAAATTAAGAAATATATCCCTGAATTTGTCCTTGATTATGATGTCGACCCTGTCCGCCAGGGAATCGCGGATTCCGGCACAAGAGGTATGGATGACACGGTAGCCAGGAAAGAATGGGGGTGGGATCATACTTATGACTTGCCGGCAATGGTCAGGGATATGCTGGAAAACATCTCAAAAAGATTGAATCTGCCCTTGTGAGCGGATGAGATCAGAAGCCTGGATCTTTCAGGCGAGAGGGAGGAAAGATGGCATCTGATAAATTGAGTCTGGCTATTAACAGAGAACTGAAAAATTTTGAGGAGAGAGGCATTCTCAAAGGAAAAGAAAAGGTCGTAACAGCGATCATACCTGGTTCAGGTAAAAAAGGTCCGAGAGTTCTCATTAAGGGATTCGGAAATCGTGAATTTTTGAGAATGAACTCGAACAGCTATTTAGGAATGGGACTGAGACAAGAGCTTGTAGAAGCTGAGGAAAAAACTGTGAAGGCTTTGGGTGTGGGTCCCGGTGCGGGCCGTTCACTGAGCGGAACTTATGAAGATCATGTAGAGTTGGAAAAAGAATTAGCCGGGTTTCACGGCAAAGAAGCGGGCATGATTTTCAGTTCCGCCTATGCTGCCGTAGTCGGTACTCTTTTTGCCTTTATCACTGCGGATACGGTCGTTCTGAGCGACGAACTCAACCACAACTGCATCATCAACGGTATAAGATTGGCCCGTCCGAAAGAAAAAAAGGTCTATATCCATAATGACACGGCGGATCTCCGCAAAAGCCTGGAGGCGAGTGTGGGTCACTTCAAGAGAGCTATCGTGGTTACCGACGGGATATTCAGTATGAGAGGCGAACATGCTCCGCTAAAGGGAATCGCTGATTTGGTAGAAGAGTATGACAGTCGATTCGAAGAAGGAGTGCTGCTGATTGTCGATGATTCTCATGGCGTCGGCGCTTCCGGAGAGACTGGACGTGGCGCCATGGAATTGGCCGGTGAAAACAGGATCGATGTGCTTATCGCGACTATGGGCAAAGCGCTGGGTGTCAACGGCGGCTATGTCGTTTCCAAAAGGAATATCATCATCTACCTCAAAGAGACTGCGCCGTTTTATGTATATTCGAATTCCATTACACAAGGTGAGGCCAGTGCAATACGGAAGGCGCTTGAAATTTTGGACAGCGATAGAGGGCGAACCATGCTCAAGTATTTGAAGGAAACTGCTGATTATTTTAAAAAGGGTCTGGTGGATTTGGGGTATGAAGTTATCCCTTCACTTCATCCCATTGTTCCTCTTATGATAAGAGATACTATGAAGACCAAGAAGCTGGTTAAGTTTTTGGAAGTTAATAATATCTTTACTGCCGGAATTTTCTATCCGATTGTCCCAGTTGGCGATGAACTGATTAGATTTCAAGTTTCCCGGGATCATACGAAATACGATATCGATTACGTTCTGGGAGTTCTCGAAAAATTTAAATATGAAGATACGAATTCTGTTTGAAACAGGTCATCCGATAAGGAATATGGAAATCATGCTTTTCTGTGAAAGAGTTTAGTCCGGTCTCGCAACCGTGGAGTATGATCCCAGTGCTATAGAAATACAATTTTTAGTAATTGGGAGATCTGATATGTCCAAAAAGAGATTCTCGTACTTTGCCATACATTTTATGACGATCATTTTGACCTTCGCAACGATTTGTATCCCTTCTATCCAATTATCTCCGGAGTCCGAAAGCTTAATGAGTCTCCGTCTATTAAAGAAATTGGTTGAAATCCCTGGTCCAAGCTTGCAAGAAGAAGCTATTTGTCGGTGTATGGCCGATATAATGATGACTTGGGGCATTTCTACGACTTTTAACGAAAAAGAACCATGGGTTGTTGGTCGTCTACCAGGTTCCGGTCCAAAAATTGCGCTTATTTCCCATATAGATGAGCCGCGATTCCTTTTAACCCAAGTAGATGCTTCAGACGTTGCCGTATTCGATGGTGTGTCGTATGCCCCAACTTGGAATCAAGCTGAACTAGCGAAGTTTTTAACGTATGAAGAATTGATTACAGCACCTGTTATCCGTAATCCGAACAAAAAGGAAAGGCTTGCACTCTTTATTCCAGAATGGCATAAAAGCTTCCCTATGTTGAGTTGGACAGTAGAAAATGTATATCATCAACTTGCCACGGTGCAGTTGAACAGGGATGAGGCTGTTTTTGCCAGAAAAGCATTGGCTGAGAGAAGACAGATCGTTGCTATCAATAAAAATAGTCTGCGACAAGAACGGGATCCTATTATAGGTGATGTAGTAATCGGATCCCCACTCGATAATCGACTTGGCGTTGCTCTTATCCTCAGTTTATCCCATCATTATAAAAACAAATCCATAGAAGAACGGCCAAATCTCTATATAGTTGGCCGTCCGCGTGAGGAGCTTCCTGGGAACAGTGATCTCATTATTCCTGCTATCTCTGATGTTGATCTGGTAATTGTTGTGGACGATCCTGCCATGCACTGGTATCCTGCCCTAGGAGGGGGGCCCGTAATTGTATTGCACAATGATCGCACTCCAAAATGGCTAGTCGATATAATCATGGAATTGCCCCCATATCAGGGTATGATTCCTTTACCGCCTGCAAAATCGGGCAAAAAATATTCCTCAGACATTTGTGTTCAGATATTCAGGACAGATGAAATTTCATTTCTTACCGTGGTAGCAAACGATGCGGGAAAAAACGTTCCAACTTTCTTCATAGGGCCGACAATGTTGCGGTATCACACATCCGAAGAAAAAATGTCCGTATCTGACATCAGGAATTGCGAAAAATTAATGATTTTATTGTTTGAGCAAATCGTTCAAAGAAGTCATAACCGCCTTCCGTAGAGCTTGCGGCGGAATTCGAATGGATTCAAATATTTTTAGAAGGTATTTGGTTCATAATCCGGACTTAGACCGGGAGGCGACCGTCAAAGATTTGTGAAGTATTTAATAAAGAAATAAGGAGTCTCTTATGGATGGCAAGAAGTGCATAATTTACATCCTTTCTTTTTTCGTTCTCTGCGATTTTGGGTTTGTCACAGCCCAAAGCCGAGATGACCTGGCTGTTCCACCGCCAGCAACTGTTTTACCTGATGAGATAATCAATACCATCATCAATGAAATCTCGGGAGAGCTGCCGTTTCAACACGTCATGGAAACCGGCGGATACAACCGGGACAGAAAGAGAAAGGAATATGAAGAGCGTTACTGGGAAACCGAGTATTTTCTTTCCAAAGCCATAGAATATGGTTTCAGCGATGCCCATGTCGAAACATTCCCCCTGGGCGGTATTGAAATGATAGGAGGAAAAAAACAGTGGGATGCAGAGATTGGGGAGCTTTGGCTTGTCGAGCCAGAGGACAGACTTATCATAAGCCACAGGGATGCCCCACTTTCCCTTGTCTCCGGCTCCAGGTCCTGCGATGTGTATTCTGAACTCATCTACGTGGGAAGGGGCAGAGATGATGCGGATTACAGTGGAAAAGACGTCAAGGGCAAAATCATTTTTGTTGATGGAAATCCCGCTTCCGTTTTTACAAAAGGAATCTTAGAACATGGCGCGCTGGGCGTTGTGGGTTACACGGTTCCTAAGGAGATAACACGTGTTGATCAGATCTCTGATACCAGGTTAAGGATACCTGCCGATGTAGAGGAATCCCGCAGATTTTTTGCATTCAACCTTTCTTATAGACTGGGGATAAACTTGAAGGAAAGGCTGAAGAGAAAGGAAAGGTTGTTTGTCAGAGCGGAAGTGAAAACATCGGAATATGAAACGGATGAAGAAGTGATCACAGCCGTAATCCCCGGCGATGGCTCCAAGGGTGAAGAAGTCGTACTCATTGCTCATGTCTTTGAGGGAATAACCAAGCAGGGTGCCGTAGACAATCTCAGCAGCAGCGCCGCGATTTTGGAGGCAGGAAGGACTCTAATCAAACTGATCAAGCAGGGAAAGATAGAGAGACCGGCTCGAACAATAAGGTTCCTATGGGTTCCTGAAATCACCGGAACGTGCAAGTACCTTGACAAATATCCTGGAGAAACCAAGAAAATAATTGCGGCCATAAACTTGGAAATGGTCGGAGTTTATCGAAAAGTCAGTATGGCCAATTTACACCTTCACAGATCGCTCTATTCCCTCGCCAGCTTCCTGGATGACATCAACGAGGATTTTTTCCATTATGTCGGAGAAACGAACAGGGACATTGTGTTGAACCGGGACGTGGCGAAGTACTCGAATCCCATCGTTGCTCCAACGGGTTCGCAGGACCCTTTTTATTACCACGTCGAAAAGAACTATAGCCCGAGCGACCATATCGTATTTATGCTGCCAGCCGCACACATTCCGGCGGTTCATTACAGCGGCTGGCCCGATGTCGTTCTCCATACGAGTGAAGACCGGGCATCTCTTTTGGATCCCACACAGTTGAAAAGAGCGGCCTTTATCGGTGCCGCTGCGGCTTATACTATAGCGCGGTCTAAGGCTGAAGACATTCCGAGACTGCTGTCTCTCCTATACAACAAATCTATGGCAAGAATTCGCGATGAAGTACGGCTCGCCGTATCTCTGATCGATAGAAGTCTTCCCGAAAACTTGCAGGAGTGCTATAAAAAGGCTCGGACAATTACGGAATGCTATTATCAAATCGAGATCGGCCGGATTCAATCCCTGAAGGCTTTTTCGGATGGTTGTTCTTGGGCTGAAGAGCTTATCTCAAAAAGAATTGAAAATTTATCCGCCAACAGAGATATGGACCTCATGATGCTGGACGAATATTACGAGCTCAAATGTGAAAAATACAGCAAAACACCCGAAAGACCGGAGTTGACTGATGAGGAAAAGACGGCCCGGGATATGATTCCTGTTATGATTATCTCCGATGAAAGCCTTGTTGCCCAATTTTCCGCCTGGATGAAAAAAGACGCTGTCATCAGCGGCGATTATGCCATCGAATGTCTGAATTTTGTCGATGGTAAGAGGTCTGTTCTGGACATCAGAAACCTTGTCTGTACGGAATACAAATTCCTTCCCGTAAAAGCATTCATTGATCACTTCAAGAAATTGAGTAACGAAGAGTCCGTAAAAATAATTACCGCTGCCAACTAGGACCTCGTGGTTTATTTTGTAAGAACTGTTTTCAAAGCCCATCCAGAGGGTGTTCGATATGACTCTGCCCGCTTTCTCCATTATCCATTTTCCTTAAAGCTTCCTGTCCCTCATCTATTCGTCTCAACAGGATGATAACTCGCCTCCATTTCTTTCTCGACTGGTTGTTCAAGGAAGCTGAGAATCCCGTTCTTCATGAGATCCGGTTTAAAAAATTTCCGTTTTTGTTTATACTGAACTCTCGCGATTTTGGCGGGAAGGGAATGTCGATCCATTCAAAGGAGCCAAAGGAATGAACAAAACCATACTTGTATTATTGGCAATATCTCTCTTGTTTTTTTCCTGTTCAAAACAGCCTGAGGAACAATCCGCGGAAGAGGCTGTAGCAGGAAATCCGTTCTTTTCTGATTTTGACACACTCTTTGGTGTGCCTCCTTTCGATAAGATTAAAGAAGAATACTACGTGCCTGCCTTCAAAGAAGGAATCCGGCAGCAGCAGATAGAGATCGCAGCCATTGTGGATAACCCAGATACTGCGACTTTTAAAAACACTATTGAAGCCATGGACAAAAGCGGAGCTTTTCTGCGGAAAGTGGCAGATGTCTTCGATGTCCTCAATGACTCTATGACAAACGATAACATGCAGGCTATCGCCAAAGAAGTCGCTCCCCTGAGGTCAAAAAACGATGATGATATCCTGTTGAATGAAAAGCTGTTTGAACGCGTCAAAGCCGTGTACGCACAAAAGGACAATCTGAATTTGGACACGGAACAGAGCACGCTCCTCGAGAAGTCTTACAAAGAATTTGTCAGGGGAGGGGCCAATCTGGATGATGCCGAAAAATCACGGTTGAGAGAAATCAACGAAGAGCTCTCTTTGCTCACATTGAAATTCGGCGAAAATGTGTTGAAAGAAAACAACAGATTCGAGCTGGTCATCGAAAATGAAGAAAACCTTTCCGGTCTGCCTGAACAAACCGTGACAATGGGTGCGGAAGCGGCCAAGGAGCGGGGCTATGAAGGGAAATGGGTTTATACGCTTCATAAGCCCAGTATGATTCCCTTCCTGACTTATTCCGACAAGCGCGATCTCAGGGAAAAGATCTTCAAAGGCTACATCAACCGCGGCAACAACAACGACGAGTTCGACAACAAGGCAAACGTGGCAAAAATTGCCGCGCTCAGGGTGGAGAGGGCGAACCTTTTGGGCTACAAGACACATGCTCATTATGTGCTCGAGGAAAATATGGCCAAAGTGCCGGAAAATGTCTACAAACTCCTCGACCAAATCTGGAAGCCGGCGATAGAAGTGGCCAAGAAAGAGGCTAAAGATCTTCAAGTTCTGATCGATAAAGACGGAGAAAGCTTTAAACTGGAACCTTGGGATTGGTGGTATTACACGGAGAAACTCAAAAAGGCGAAATTCGATTTGGATGAGGAAATGCTGACGCCTTACTTCAAGCTCGATAATGTACGAGAAGGCGCCTTTTATGTGGCCAATCAATTGTATGGGATTCAATTCATCGAACGGGATGACATCCCCAAGTACCACAAGGATGCCAAAGTTTTTGAAGTCAAGGAAGCCGACGGCTCGCACATCGGAATTTTGTATACGGATTACTTCCCCAGAGCGAGCAAAAGAGGCGGAGCCTGGATGAACGCTTTCAGAAAGCAGTCTCGAACCGACGGCGTGGAAATTCATCCAGTCATTACGAACAACGGAAATTTTTCCATGCCTACCGCCGATAAACCGGCATTGCTCAGCTCGGACGATGTTTCGACTCTCTTTCATGAATTCGGCCATGCTCTTCATGGTCTGCTCTCGGACTGCACCTACAACCGTCTCTCAGGGACTTCTGTCTCCAGGGATTTCGTAGAATTGCCGTCCCAGATCATGGAACACTGGGTGTTCGAACCGGAAGTTCTGAAAATATACGCCAAACATTATGAGACGGGTGAAGTCATCCCTCAGGGGTTGATAGATAAGTTGAAAAATGCGAGCCATTTCAATCAGGGATTCGTCACCGTAGAATATCTTGCGGCTTCCTATCTGGATATGGACTGGCACACGTTGACCGAGTCCGAGGAGAGGGATGTCATCGCGTTTGAAAACGAATCTCTATCCCGGATCGGTTTGATTCCCGAAATTGTTGTCAGATACAGAAGCCCTTATTTCCAGCATATTTTCAGCGGCGGTTATTCTTCCGGGTATTACAGCTACATTTGGGCTGAGGTCCTGGATTCCGATGCCTTTGAAGCATTCAAGGAGACGAGCCTGTTCGACAGAAAAACCGCTCAATCGTTCAGGGAAAATGTCCTGGCGCGAGGGGGAACCGAAGACCCGATGATCCTTTATCTGAGATTCAGAGGGGCCGAGCCCAAGGTGGAACCGCTGCTCAAGAACAGAGGTCTTCAGTAAGCCGGCAGATCTTCTGATTTATCGGTTTTTTTTAAGAATGCTTCTGCGGCACATATTTTCGAAGAGACGCATATTTCGATGAGCCGCGACTGACTCTGCGCAAGTATGTGTGATGAAATTGTGGATAAGAGCGCTAAAAATGTGGTTTTTGGATCCTAATTTATGATATATTTTATAAGCTATAATTTATTAGGAAGGAGTTAGGAAAGCATGGCAAGTCAAGAATGGCAAGGTGTCAAATGGGCGGACATGGTGGCCAAACAGGGAAAGATCCCAACGATGGACAAGCCTTTGATCATAACGTGCTGTCCGGTTGGAGCGCTGTTTACGCGAAAACACAATCCTCATCTTCCTCACTCTCCGAAAGAGATCGCCGATGAAGCGATTGCAGCCTACGATGAGGGCGCAGCCATGATCCACATACACAACAGAGACGAACTGGGCTATCACAAATCCACGGTCGAGTTGATGAAGGAAACAGTCGACAGGATCGTAGCAAAATGCCCCGATGTGATCATCCAGCCGAGTTCGTGCGAGGGCTATGCGGATGGTTCGACTCAGTACACCTACGAGACGGTAAAACCCATGGTGGATGCTCTTCACGGCATCAGCAAGAAGCACATGGAATCCACGATTTTCACACCTGTTTCTTACTGTCTCGAGAATGTGAATGCTGAGGAAGAGGCGGAAATCACCATGGCTACGGAGAGCAATGCCGTGGCGACGATCAATTATCTTCAGGAACACGACGTGAAGCCTGAATTCATGAATCACAACTGGGAAGGTATTCAAAATGTTGAAGAATGGCTGATCAAACCGGGCATTCTCCGAAAACCGTACGTGATGTCGATGGGACCGGGCATGCACAACACGGCACCTGTTATCAAGGATCCCTGGGGACACCAGTACGTGCTTGGGATGATGAAGACTATGCCCGAAGGAAGCGTTATAGGAATCAGTGCGGGTGGACGCAATTGGTTGTCATTGTCTGTGTTCGCCATGCTTATGGGAGTGGACAGCGTGCGTGTCGGCATGGAAGACCACCTCTGGATGTATCCGCATAAAGACGAAATCATCAAATCCAATGCCGAAGAAACGAGAAAGATCGCCAACATCGCCAGAGAGCTTGGCAGAGATGTAGCCACACCTGCTGTTGCGCGAAAAATTATGGGGATCGCCGGGTAGGTCGGTAAATAGGGAACAGCACAGGCGATTAACATCCCCCACTGGGAATTGAGTGTGGCGCTCTGAGGACGTTCCCGAAGTGCCCCCTCTTTATATAACTCAATTTTTTCTAGATTTCAGAGAATAATATTTTGCGTGTTTTACGCTCTCTGAATCTCATAATAAGGAATTGTTTTGCCCAAGCGATTCCTGTAAAATCAAGAGCTTAAAATGAATGCAAAGCCGTATGACATCGCTATAATCGGAGGGGGTATTGTAGGCTGTGCCACGGCCATGGCACTTTCAAACCTGAAAAACGGTTCGATAATCATTATCGAAGCGGAATCGAAACTGGCGGCCCATCAAACCGGGAACAACAGTGGGGTCATCCACTCAGGGCTTTATTATAAGCCCGGTTCTCTTAAAGCTAAGAATTGTGTGGAGGGAAGAGAGGCGCTCTACAGATTTTGTGAAGATCATGAGATACCTTGTGAGAGGTGCGGAAAAGTCGTGGTGGCAACCTTTGAGGATGAGATTCCGCGTTTGGATGATCTTGAAGCCAGGGGAAAAGCTAACGCATTGGGAGGTTTGCGTCGGCTTACGAATGAGCAAATTCGGGACTTTGAGCCCCATGTCGCCGGTATAGACGGCCTGTTCGTTCCGGATACCGGCATCGTGGATTATGTGCAGGTTACCGAGAAATTTGCGGATGTCATTCAAAATAAAGGAGGAATGGTTCATCTTGGTGCGAAAGTAATCTCCTGTCAAAATAAATCAGGTGGCTTGATTCTCGAAACGACCAAGGGGGATTATGAGTGCCGGCATCTCATCAATTGTGCGGGTCTTCAATCGGATAGAGTGGCCAGACTATGCGGTGTCGATCCCGGATTGAGGATCATTCCCTTTCGAGGCGAGTACTATGAGCTCATTCCGGAAAAGCATCACCTCGTGAAAAACTTGATCTATCCTGTTCCCGATCCGTCCTTTCCTTTTTTGGGCGTTCATTTCACACGCATGATCAGAGGAGGTGTCGAAGCAGGCCCGAATGCCGTTTTAGCATTCAAAAGAGAAGGGTATAAAAAAACCAGCTTCTCCCTCAGGGATGCTCTTGAAATATTCACCTACAAGGGATTTTTAAAACTGATCGGTCCTTATTGGAGGACAGGCTTTGGGGAAATGTACCGCTCTTTTTCTAAAAGAGCATTTGGTAAAGCTCTCCGGAGGCTGATTCCCGAGCTTCAAGGAAAAGATATTGTTCCCGGAGCTGCCGGTGTGAGGGCACAGGCCTTGGAATCCAACGGCGCTCTGGTCGATGATTTCCGGATCGTTGAAGCCGAGAGGATGATTCATGTCCTCAACGCCCCTTCTCCGGCTGCGACGGCCGCCATCAGCATCGGCGAAAAAATCGCCGCCATGGCCCGGAAAAACTTCGGGCTCTGAGCGAATTGGGCTAGTAATCAATTATGCCCTGATCCTTCAGTTTTTTGAGAAAGTCTATCGTATCGGCTATGGGATAGGTTTAATAATTCGAGCTCAAAGCTTCTGTCTTGCAGGCATCCCGTGGATCAACATGTTTTGATTTTTCTATGCATGTTACCTAAAATATCACTGCATGGAAATATGAAACGACATTTTCTCCGAAAAAGAATAGACAGGGAATTGCACACATTTGTGCCAGATTGATCCTTTAGAAAACTGGTGGTTCTTAAAAAATGACAATACGAACAGCCATCCTGAGAATTCTCTTGGTGGGAATTATTCTCAGTGCTCCAGGTCCAGAACTTAGGGCGCAAAATGAAAACACCGGTGGAAAAGCGATAAACCTCCATGCCTCCGGGAGTCGATCACGCAAATCGAAACAGAGTGAGCTTGGGATCCTTTACTCTCAGGTGCTTGTATTTGAAAGGCTCGGCCAGTATGACAGAGCCGTCGGAGGTTGTAAGGAAATCCTTGCATTGGAGCCGAACTTCACAGCAGCCTACGAGCTGCTCGTTCAAACAGCGGCCAAATGTGACCGGCTGAACTCTTCCCGTACCGAGCGAACGCTGGTTATGGAATATTTTCAAAATCTTTTGAACACAGATCCCGACAAACCCCATTATCACTATGGTTATGGACTTGCCTGCAAATATGCCAAACAATACACGAAAGCCAAGGAGCATTTTGAAACGAGCATCGCACTCGGAGCTCGTTTCTGGGAGGTCTATGAGGAACTCATTCCCTATCTCAAGTACAAGGCCGAGTTGGAATCTCTCATAGCTCAGTTCCATCAACACATCAAGCGTTTTCCCGACAATGACTGCCTCTATCAGGGTTTGGCCTACATCCATTTCTGGCTGGATGCTTATGATCTGTCTCTTTTAAATTATCAACATGCGCTCGCAATGCAACATTTGAAAGGCGACCGGACAGCCGAGGCCAACTGTCTTTTTTATATAGGCTATCTCTACATGTACCTCAACGATTATGACAAAGCTTCTGAGAGCATCCGGCGAAGCATCGAAATATCGGAAGAGACCGGGGATCGGTTTCAGCTCTCGAGATCTCTGGAGATTCTGAGTTTCCTTCTCACCGAGCGTGGAAATTTCAGCAAGGCGTTTGAGTTGTGCCGTAAAGCTTATTCCATCGCTCGCGACATATCGAGCGAAAAGCAGGAGATCATTTGCGCCCGAACTCTCGGTGTCATCCATAATGAACTGGGAAATTTGACCAAAGCTCATGAATATCTTGAACGAAGTTCTGCCTACTACCGGGACTTGGGAGAGCTTCAAAAGCTGGGTATCACTCTTTACTGGGAGACAAAACTCCATAAGGGAATAGGAGACTATTCTGAAGCTATGGCCTGCGCAAGACAGGGTTTGGCTATCGCCCGACAATTGGGTTTCAAGACGGGTGAGGCCTTTCATCTTTCTGAGATAGGAGATATTTACTATATCCTGGGGAATTATGATAAGGCCCTCGAATACAACAAAAATGCCCTGGCCATCTCGGAACGATACATCAGCAAATGGAGCCGGGAGGAATGCTTCAATACGATCGGATATGTTTATTTGGAGCTGAACAAAGCTCCTGAAGCCCTGGAGCATTTCAAACAGGCTTTGGAATATGTCCGGACGATCAATCATATCCGGGAGGAAGCGGAGTGTTTGTACAACATCGGCCTCGCTCATTTTCACAATAATGAAATGAGAGAGGCTAAGCAGTTTTTCCTGTCCAGCTTGGAGAAAGCCGACAAGAGCGGAAACAAGGTGATAATAGGGAAAAATTTCTGCAGGTTAGGAGAACTTTATTGTAGATCCGAATCCTATGCGGAATCGATACAGTATTATTTCAGGGCGCTTTCTATAGGCAGGGAAATGGGTCACCCCAACATCATCTGGGAGGCTTATGCCGGATTAGGTCGGGTGCAAACGCTCGAGCAGAAACTCACTGAAGCCGTCGATTTTTACAAGAAAGCTATAGATGTGATTGAAGAATTACGCAGTCAATTTCTGGTTGCCGAACACAGATCAGGCTATTTTCAGAACAAGATCCGCATTTATGAATATTTGGTCGACCTTTTGTATGATCTTCACGTTTCCGATCCTTCAAAAGGATACGATCGAGAGTGCCTTTTCTTTGCAGAAAAAGCTAAAGCCCGAGCCTTTTTAGATGATCTCCGGCAAGCCGGGATTGACCTGAGTTCCTTTTTTCATGAGCGTCAAAATGAAATGGATGTCCTTTCCAAAAAAATTTCTCATTTGTTGACCAAGCTCTACAACTCCGGGCTCAGCGGAGATGAAAGACAAAGTCTTCTGGAAGAGGTGGAGCGATCCGAAGATGAGCTCCGGAATCTCATCGAGTTCATAAAAGGAGGACATCCCGGTTATACCGAATCCGTCGGACTCGAACCTTTGGATTCGGATGCGATCCAGAATTCTCTGTTGGACGAGGAAACCGGATTGATCTCCTACCTGGTCGGCGAAGAGAATATATTTATCTTTTTCTGTACAAAGGAAAACATCGGACTCCATAGAATTCCTTGCGACCTCAGCCGTAAGGTTCTTAGTACAGTAAAAAATTACGTTAAGCTCGTATCAGCCCGCGGATTTACGTGTACGGACTGCAAAGAACCGGGAAAAAAATTGTGTGAACTGCTGATCCGGGAAAAGTCAAACGGTTTTAACGAGAATATCGACAAACTCATCATCGTTCCCGACAGGGAGCTGCATTATCTGCCTTTCGAGACTCTCGTCTGTCAAGCCGCAAGCTCGAGAAATGGCGAAAGGCCGGCTTATCTCATGGAGCGGTACGGAGTTTCCTACGCACCTTCGGCTTCCACCCTGTTCAGTATCATCACCAAAGAAAGGAAACACGAAAATCAACTTGATTTGCTGGCTGTCGGAGATCCGATTCAAAACGATCATTGGAATCGAAAGGAATCCGTCAAATCTAATGACATCATCCATGAATATTATTTGGAAGAAAAGTTCAGGATTTACCCCCTGAAATATGCGGCTAAGGAGATCCGGGCCATTACGCATCTGTTGAAAAAGGAATGTACTCGCTTGGTTTTACAAAAGGATGCGAGTGAGGAATTCGTGAAGAGCTTGCCTCTGGACGAGTTTAAAATTATCCACTTTGCCACGCACAGTCTGCTGGATGAAAAAAACTCCAATCGATCCGCCCTGGTCCTGAATTTGGATGATGATCCCTTGGAGGATGGATTTTTTCAAGTTCGTGAAATCTATGATACGAAATTGAATGCGGAACTCGTTGTCCTCTCGGCATGCCAAACAGCCAAAGGGAAAATGGAGAAAGGGGAAGGTATTCAGGGTCTTGCCAGGGCTTTTTTCTATGCTGGAGCAAAATCGGTTTTGGCCTGCCTGTGGAAGATCGATGATCGCTCGACAGCGGAATTCATGAAATATTTTTATGAAAACTTGACTGATGGAATGACAAAACAGGCAGCTTTGATTCATGCCAAAATGAAGATGCTGGACACGGAATACCGCAATCCGTACTATTGGGCTTCTTTTATCCTCATCGGAGAGGCGGCCTCCAGGGTGGGTCTCCAGAAATCAACCTGGTGGGACAAACTGATCGACTGAATACCATCGGTTTTAAAACCCGGGCTCATCTTCCCTTGAGATAGAACTTACCGAACTCGGATTCGATAATTTGCCCGTTCCTAAGAGTGGCGATGACCTTCCAGAAGTAAGTCTTCGACTTTGAGAGCTGTGTGTAGGCAGTATTCGGAAGCTTGAAAAAGGCCGTTCGGATTCCTTCTTTTCGATAAGTCGCTTCCAGCCCGCTGTCCAAAATTTCTAATGCATATTCTTTTGCTTCTGCAACCTCAGTCCAGCGAAAACGAATCGGCTGTTCGCTGACTGTGTCCCAGGGTTCGAGAGTTTGAAATGAATCCGATCCGAAATCCCTCTCTAGAGCAATGTCCTGATGGCGGTCGAGGCCGACGAAATAAAAGATCAGGACGAAAGCAGTGGCTGCTAAAAGCAAAGAGGCGGCTCTGACAGGAGAGAAAGCCATCCGCCGACGCGATCTTTTTTCCATTCTCAAGAGCTTCAGTGCCTTTTGGGCCGATGTTTTGATGTGTTCGGGCTGTGCTTTTTCAAAAATCTCTTGAATCTCCGGTTCGAAAAGCGCATGTTCTTTTTTCCAAAGCTCTATCAATATTTTGAACTCGGACATACATTTGGAACAGGTAAAGATATGGTCCAACAGCCTGAATTTCTTTTCCCGGTTCGTCTCCTTGAGAAAAATTAAGGCGAACTCCTCTTTATTGGGACAGCCTCCCGTTTTCCTCGATAAAGTTCTTTTAATCTTATGAATTGAATTTTTCATAGAATTCCATCCCCATGTATCTATGATTTCTTAATTTTATTCTCCAATTTCGGATCGCCGGACAGCAGTGGCTCAACATTAAGGGATTTCATTTTCTCTCTCATATCTTCGATACCTCTGTAAAGAAGATGTCTGACTTTGGTTTTATCCCAATCGAAGAACTCACAAATTTCCTCTACGGACATCCCCATAAGATAGAGGCGTAGAACCTGCTTGCGGCTCTGCCTAAGAGAGTCGATCAAGTCTTCCAAAAAACCCCGAGTCTCTTTGCTTTCCAGCAGCAATTCCGGCGATTCCGCAGCATTTCCGAGTTCTTTTAAACGGGACATTGAATACAAACTGTTATGCGTCTCAATTTCTGAAGCCGGATTCTGTTTTTTCATCTTGCGCAACTCATCGACTGTAGCGGTATAGGCGACTCTTTTAATATAAGACGGCAAATTTTCGACTTTTTTGCCTTTTTTTAAAAGCATCCAGATTTTGAATTTGACTTCCTGCTCTATGTCCTCTATGTCAATATCATCTGTTTTGTACAGGTTCGTTCCGATGACATGCCTGATCATAGATGAAAACCTATCGATGAGGCTTTTGAGATAAGAATCCAATTCCGACATTTTCCTGTTGATGGTAACATAAAAAATGGTACAAATTGAACAAGGGTGGCGTCATAGATTAGTAAAAATGATACAGGATCGTTGGCTTTCAAATCTTAGAAGTGGTTGCTGGTTGCGAATACAACCGGCAAATTTTAGTATCTGTTTTTAAATTTAGAGAAAAAAATTTGAGGATGTCATGAAACTTCGATGCAACCAAAATGTTTCTTGGGCCTGTTTCTTCGTTTGCTTCCTTTTTCTCTGTCTTTGGAATATATCCTGCAGTCAGGTCAAGAACAACGCCGATTGGCGAATCTCAGTCTTTGAAGAAGGCAGAGATGTTTTTTTCAGATCGATAGCCTCGGAAATCAGCTCTCATCCTGATAGAAAACAGCTAGCCGATTCCGAGATCGCCAAGATTCTGGCCATCGAGAAGGACTTTCCGAGAACATACGGGATCATGATCAACCTCTACTACCAGAAAGAAGAGCCCGTTTTTGCGGCTTTGATGAATCATGGAAGCGATGAATCCAAAGCCCGATGCCGGGAAATGTATTTAGAGTTGGCTGAATTTGCAGCACACAATTTCGTCGAAAGTTTTTTTCGATCCGGTCTTAATCCGGATTTCATCAGGAAAGTCCAGCCGCGCTTCAAAGACAAAGACAAGGTGGATCTCATCCTCCTCTCGATAGGGTACTACGCCCGTTTGGACGTCCCCGAAGTTACCATGTTCGCCAATCCCCTGAGCCCGGAGTTCGACAAACAGTGGGGATTGGACGCCGGTAAATTCAGGACCGCGCACCGGATCTCGAAGGGTGATGGTGTTAAAATAGCCGTTATCGATTCCGGGATCGATGCCAGCCATTCCATTTTTGAAAAGACAAGCTTCGGAAAGCATTTCAGCCTTGTCGGCCGTGACGGCCCGCCTTGGACTGTCGATCCTCCGGCTGTCGACTGGGGTTGGCATGGGACCGTTGTCAGTTCGATCGTTGCCAGGTATGCACCGGAAGCACGGATCACGCTTTATAAAGGAATGGATGCCGACACCATGAATGATGCTCCGTACCCTCTGCTGTTGGCGCATTTCATGGCGGCCAGCATCTTTAAAGCCGTTCACGATGGAAACGACGTCATCAATATCAGCGCCGGATTAGGGCGGGACTTCCCTTATGTCAGGGAAGCCTGCCGATATGCTTATGACAACAATGTCATCATCGTCACGGCAAGTCCCTATTATCTTGGGAAGTATTTGGGTAACAATTACAGTTTCCCCGGCAGCTATGAGACGACCATATCCATCACTGGGATCGACAAGAAAGAAGACGGAAGCTACGGCTATTGGCCGATCGCAGCACCGGAAGTTACTACGACCGTGGGCGCTCCATGCGCTCCATTTGTAGCTTATCCTACCTATGTCCAAGAAAAGGATGAGTACGCCCCTGGTATCTCGTGTGCCGTGCCCATTGCGGCTGCGGCCGTTGCCCTTGCCGTCTCCAGATACCCACGGCTGGGGAGAGAAATGCCGGGCGAATATTTCGAGACGATAAAAAAAATTCTGACCGATTGCGCAAACCCGGAAAGCTGTGGTTTTGAAGGATTTACTCCGGAATGCGGTTATGGATTGATTGATGCCGAGCGGATGGTAAGCGAGGCTGAACGGTTAAACTCTCAGCGAAATGAAATGCCGCCAAAGGGAGAGTAGAAAGAATAAGCAAAGGAGGAGCCCATGAACCCCAAACTGAAATGCTTTCTTATGATATGTGTCGCTCTCGGTTTTCTTTTGCCGGGGATTTGCTGCAAAAAAGAAAAAGACGACCAGGCCTGGATGGATATCCTTTTTGAGAATGGACGGGAAACCTTTTACACGACTGTAAAAGAAAAAATATCGAGCCATCCGAAGAAGGATCTTCTGACCGAGGCGGAGATCACAAAAATCTTGGAAACGGATACGAAGCAGCCCAGGCTGTATGGATTGCTCATCAATATTTTCTATCAAAAGGATGAACCGTTGTTCCAGGCTCTCCTGGAGAAGGGAAACGGTGCCTCAAGATCGCGTTTCCGTAAGATGTATCTGGAACTGGCGGAATTTTCGGCGAATATGTTCATCGAAGCCTTTTTTGCGACTACTCCTTCTACGGATCTTCTTAGAAAGGATTTTCCAAAATACAAAGATTTGGATGCTTTTGACCTCGTCATCCGTTCTCTTGGTTATAATGCCAAACTCGATGCCCCGGAAGTCAGCGAAGCGAAAAAGCCTTTGAGCCCTGAATTTGACAAACAGGGGGCTCTGGATGCGGCTCGGTTTCGCGAGGCGCATGCAATCACCAAAGGAGCAGGCGCGAAGATCGCCATCCTGGATACGGGAATCGATATGAGCCACCCCATTTTTAAGGAAACGAAATGGGGGCGGCATTTCAGCCTGGTTGGCCGGGAAGGGAAACCGTGGGCTACAGATGCGCCGTTGGTGGATTGGGGTTGGCATGGAACGCTTATCTCATCGGTTGCCGCCCGATTCGCTCCGGAAGCCGAGATTTCCGTCTACAAGTTCGGAGACGGTGACACTCAAAATGATCCTGCATATCAGCTTTTGATGCAGTGCATGATCGCCGCCTCCGTCTACAAAGCCGTTCATGACGGGAACGATATCATCAGCATCAGCGCTTCGGGAGCCTCGCTCGATGTGGATTATCTGCGGGAGGCATGTCAGTATGCCTTTGATCGCAATTGTGTCGTTGTCAGCGGAGGATTGTACAGCCGGTGGTACAAGCAGGGTAATGTTCTGAACTTTCCCGCCCAGTATGATACTGTTTTCACTGTAACGGCGGCAGAGAAACGCGATGACGGAACTTACGGCTATTGGGATGTGTGTGCTCCGGGCGAGACGAACGATGTCGTCGCTCCGAATGATATCTTCGGTGCTTTTCCTACGTATGTAGGTGAGGAAGATGCCTTCATTCCCAGTATTTCGGCTGCGATTCCGGTCGTAGATGCACTCTTTGCTCTGGTTATATCCGAATATCCCCGAACCGGAGAAGAGGTTCCGGGTGACTATGTCCGAACATTGATGAGGCTGGTCCGTGAAAATGCCAATCCTCAGAGAGTGGGATTTGATGGATTCACACCCGAATGTGGCTACGGAATGATTGACGCGGAAAAGACGGTCAAGAGTGCTGCTCTCCTGGCCCAAGAGAGAGCTCGCTGAGAGATGAAAATGGTCAACTCGACGACGCCTAAAACAAGAAAAACGATTTTTCTTCTCTTTTGTATTTTGTGTTCCTCGGCTTTCGTGTTTTCCTTTCAAGATTCGAGCGGGAATTCACCGAACCCGGATGCCGTCTTCCGGAAAGGGAAAGAAGAGTTCTTTAGGGAGCTCAAGCTGGAATTCGGACTGCACCCATTGAAATTCCGTCTGCTTCCGGAGTGTGTCAAAAGAATAGAAAATGCAGAAACGGATATCCCCGACATTTATGAAAATCTCGTCAATATCATGTATTTGAAAGAAGGACCTGATTTTGATGCGTTGATAAAAAACGGATCAAAAAATGCTCTGAAAGAATTTGAATCACGCTTTATCGCGCTTTCGAAACAGACAGCCGCAAGTTTTGTCCGGTCTCTCTTCGTTGATAAGACAACGAGCAGCGCCGGAAGCGAGGAATTCGATCCCCAGGATCGCAACCGTCTGGATCTCGTGTTGTCATCATTCCAAGGGCGGAGCTCTTCATGTAAAAAACGTGGGTTTCTACAGTCGTCGAATATTCCTTCGATTGGAGTAATTTCATCATGGGGATTTCGCCTTTCCCGATTTAAAAAGGCTCATATCACCACCAATGGGAAAGGTGTAAAGATCGGAGTCATCAGCTCCGGACTCGGCGGCGAATCCGGGCTCATGAATTCAGGTTCTGTCAATCTTGAAACGAGTTTCAGCCTGATCAGCCGGAAGAAACCGTCCTGGATGGAAGAAAAAGTCTCCGTCGATGATGATAACGGACGGGGCACTGTTGCAGCCTCGATTCTGGCATCCGCTTCGCCAGGGTCGGAGATAGCAATTTATAAAATTATCGATGACCAGAAGTCCGGTTATGCCTACTGGCCCGCCATGCAGACGGCCCAAGCCATCTATAAGGCAGTATATGACGGTATGGATGCCCTTCTTGTGACCTCTGTCTTCGATATTGACTTTGAGTTTTTGAAGGAGGCCTGCCAGTTTGCCTATGAGAAGAATGTCATTATCGTCTGTCCCAACGGCGGATATATGGACATAAACCCGGAAAAGGCACACCAATTTCCGGCACATTACCCAACGACTATTGCAGTGGCCGGAGTTGTTCCAGACAGGCGGAATGCCCCTGTGCCCTGGAATCGTTCCGGAGTATCGCATTATTTATCCGTCGCCGCACCGGCCTTTATCGGTGATTTTATGAAGCTACAGGCGCTTGATACAGCGTCTTCCGTTCGGGATAATACCTGGGCAGCCGCCTTTACCTGCGGCCTCGTGGCACTTCTGTCATCCAAGATCCCCAAAACAGGAGAGGAGCTCAGCGGCCAGTATTTTCAACGAATTTATGAAATCATGACCCACTCAGCCGATCCCCGCATCCTCGGATTTAAAAATTTTCACGCAAAGACCGGCTATGGTTTGATTGACGCCGAAAAATCCGTCGGAGAAGGACTGCAAACCTATCTCGAAAAAATGAAGTCGATCGAAGACAATTTCAAGAAGAGAATGGCGGAGCTGGAAAAACGGGAGCAGGAAGCTGAGAATAATGAATAGAAACTGAGCTCGCCGCAATCCGTTTTCGCCGAAGACCCCCCCACCAACCACCATGCGGCTCAAACGGAAAGCGGCTCGCTCTCCTTGGCTGGCCTGTCGTCTGTGGATCTGCGGTCGTTTAGATGTTACTTAACTCAATACACATTGCTAACCAGGAAAGATCCTACAGACGATTTATCGCGTGTTCATTCAGTCGCCCTCCGGTTTCGCCGGGTTCCCTTTCGCTTCTGCCATCCCTTCATATTCATTTTGTCGCACTTCAGTACATGTCTTATTATCCGTTTTTATAATAAATCTTTGGTTATTCAGAGGGCGATTTTTTCTGTGTGATTCTAACGACGCCTGCTCTCTCCAGAGCGCGAAAATATTCTTCAACCGCCTCGAGAGGGATCGGGATCGGACTGAATTCAGCTCCGAGGGCGTTACGGATATCGCAAATGCTCCGTTTCCCATCGGCGAAGTTGAGCGCCTCCCAAGGTATCAAATAGTCTGTTTTATATAACCCGAGCTTCTGTTTGATCGTGTCGTCTTTCAACGTTCGTTCGAGGTAATAGAAGTCCGCCAGGTACTCCAGTCCCAATATTCGCTCGGGAATATATCGGTCCTGTTTCTTTTCCTCTGAGGAGAGAGATGGTTCGCTCGAGTCTAGATTCATATTTTTACATTGAAAAGCGTAGTAATTCTTTACCTGGAAGAAAACCGACCCTTCTTTCTGCGTCATCAGTTTTACCAACATGGCAGTCTTATGCTTATCGAGGTGGAGGTATTTCCCGATGGAGGCCAGTGTGCTTTTTTCTCTCTGAAGACCGTGCCGGACGATGTTCAGGGCTTCCTTATAATTTTGCTGAAGATCGGTTTCATCGCTTTCTGCGAGAAGGGAAAGGGTCTTTCCCTGGGCTTCAGCCAAGCGTTTTTCCCCTCCAGCTAAAACGAGTGCACTCAACCGCGGGATATCACGCTCGTCGAGACCGGCCATGTAGAGTGCCGCAGAGGCTCCCAAAAAAGCCGCCCTTTTGAGCTGGGTGGGATCGCATTTGTCAGGCCTGTCCTCACTCGAATGGTAGAAAGGATCAGGGGCGCAGTGGAACAGGATGTGCGGAGCTGCCAACCATGTTTCATTGTACATCCTGGGGTTGAAATGGATGAATTTGTGGTAAAAAGGGTCCCGGGATCCTGCCGGGCTGGCAATGAGCTCGTCTGCTGATTTCGATTCGATCCGTTCGCCTATCCCGCTTTGAATAGCGACGTACTCCGTCAAATTCCTCATCACATCGTTGAAAAAGTGGGGAAGCGAGTCCGGAGTCGTTATCACCCGGAATACGGTTCCGCATTTTTGATGGCTTTCACCCACCATGTCCATGTCAATGACAGCCTTGAGTCGCGATGCCGCCTCCGGGTATTTTTTCAGCCAGGCAAAGGTTCCCAAACCTTCGGGTTCCCAGAATACCCGTATGCTTCTTCTGGGTTGAGGTATTTTCTTTTCCCTGATGAGTTTGTCGATCACCCGAGCCGCCTCGAGTATGGCCGCACTTCCGCTCTTGTTGTCGTTGGCTCCCTGTTTGTAGTAATACTCGAACAAATGAGCCATGAGCATGATCTCCTCGTCGGGCAGCTCTCTTCCTTTGATGACGGTATTGATAACGTCCAGTTTTCCCGGATGTGTCCGGCTTTCGACTCGCGCCTCGACGACGACCTTTTTATAATTCCGAAGCATCTGCTTCAACTGGCTTCCTTGTCTGGGGGAAATCATGAATCCGAAAGTGTATTTTTCCTGGCTGTTTTTGTAAGGTTGAGAATAGCCTCCCCAGCTGACCATATCCGGGTGCTCATTAGAGTATAACGATCGATAACAGATGATTCCCAATGCACCCCGCATCTGAACGGCTTGAGTGTTCACCGTGTCTTCGTATCCGCTGCACAGGACGATTTTTCCTTTTACATCTTTCCCCTCGTAATCTTCAGGCGATGTCCCCTCGCCCACATCGACGAGCTCGGCAATCGTCTCCGTGGACTTGCTGTACTGGATGAGACAGAGGTGCACCCTGTTCAAATCGGCCAGTTTTTTTCTGAAAGGCTCAACGATCCAGAGTTCGGCCGAGACGGGGTCCCACTCGTCATATTCCGAAGGAAAATATTCAATATTCGTATCTGCCAATCCATATTCCTTTGCCTTTTCGAGGATGTACTTGGCTTCATAGAATGTCTTTTTGTATTCCTCTTCACTCCTGTTTTTTGGCCAACCCGAAAGGTTTACCACGTGTTCGAAGGCTTCTTCCCCTGAGATTTCTGATGCCAGCAATTCCAGCAAGCCTTTCGGCAGGAGGAATGTATCCCTGGCTACAGCCGCTTGTGTTGAGAACGCCAGAAAAACAAAAAAAATCACGAAGCCCTTTCGGGTGCTATCTTTCATGCAGACCTCCCTGCGTCCATATTGATTTTTTCATTGATTCATGCTTTTTAAATCGATGTTTTTTTTGAATAGTCCAGGCTAAGCATGCACAGCTTATTTGAATGTGACAAGTCCGGCTTTCTCCAGAACTTTGAGGTAGGCAAGGACATCTCTGATCTTGACCGGGCCGCATTCGGCGCTCACGGCGTTCCGGATATCCGCTACGCTCCGTTTGCCGTCGATAAACGCGCCTATCTCGTAGACTTGAAGACCGGTAAAAGGGAAATCGAGAATGGAGGTGTCTTCGATCTTTTCTGCGAGATATTCCCAGGAAATCGGGCCTGGAAAGGCTGGGTTCCGAATGGGGATCAAGCCCTTCACCGACTTTTCCTCTTCAGTTGGAGCGAAAGATTGGGGCTTTTTTTGTTTCTTCCGGCAAAGATCTGCGTACTCATCTCTTATGGTGCGTTCGAGAGATCCGGATTGGAGATCAATATATTTCGTGTATTTGTTTATCTCAGTGTCGATTAGGTTTTCTTCAGGCAGGAGGCGTGACAGGAACTGCATCGTCTTCTTTTCCCTAACTATCGTCCATTGCAGGATATTCAGGGCTTCTTTAAGGTCCTTCCCCGTCAATTCACTGTTCTTAAGCAATACCTGGGCTTTAATAGAGGAATCATCCAACCGTTTTTTTGATCGTGTGAAAATCCGGGTGACAAGCTCAAGTCCTGATTGGGTATTCAGGTTGGCCATGGATCCGGCCACCATGGATCCCAGGACAACCGCCCGTTTCAACTGGGTGGGATCCGATTTATCCGGAGTATCCCCGCTCGAGTGATAGAAATAGTCAGGCCAGCTGCCGAACATGGTTGCGGGAATGTTGACCACTCCGCCCATGAAGACATAATGATCGCTTCCACCCGAATACGGAATCATCCGTGCATTCCAGCTCTCTCTGCTTCCTGTCAATGAAACTACGAGAAGGGGATCGGTCAATTCTCTGCCCGGCCTGTATTCGTGGGAGAGGAGAAACTCGAGATTCATGGCCAGAATGTCGTTGAAACAGGAGGGTGTCGAATCCGGGGTTTGCGTTATTCTGAAGACGGAGCCGCACAACGTCTGGCTTTCTCCGACCATATCCATGTTGATGACGGCAACCGCTTTATTCGTTTCTTCGAGGTGCTTTGCGACGTAGGCATAAGTCCCGCATATTTCGGGAACCCAGAAAAAGCGAATGGTGCGGCGCGGCTTTGGGAGAAGCCCGGAATCGATCAGAGTGCGAAGGGTTCTGGCCGTTTCGAGGATGGCCGCGCTGCCGCTGGCGTTATCGTTAGCCGAAGGCAGGGTGTGATCGAGGTGGGCCGTGAACCAGATTTCCTGATCAGCCAGATCCGTCCCCGGAATGCAGGCTTTGACGACTTCGTACTCTCCCGGGGAAATGTCCGCATCCACTTCGGCCCGGAGAACGACTTTTTTCCTTTCTTTTAAAAGCCTCTGCAGCTCCCATCCCATGCGTTTGGGAATGCAGAATCCGAAAGTGGACTGCTTTCCGTTGAATTCATGTGTGAAGATGTGATCCCAGGTGATGAGATCCGGGAAATCATCTAAGTAATAGCTGCGATAGGAGATGACTCCTGCAGCGCCCCGTTCCATCACCGCCAGGCGCTGGACGAAGTCGATCCGTCCTTCCCCCTGTGGGGACGAAGCCAGAACGATTTTTCCTTTGACATCCTTCCCCTCGTAATCCGATGGATCGGTCCCCTTTCCCACATCGATAAGTTCGGCTGTCACGTCTGCAGTCCGGCTGTAGGTGGCTAAGGTTATCGGATTCTCCGCCCAGGAAACGAGGTGTTTTTGATTGGGTGAAACAAGAGCCAGCCGTGCGGACCGGACTGTCCATTTCGGATAGCTCTTGTCCGTGGCATAGTGAATCTTGCCGTCAGCCGGGAATGTCTCTATGCCGACCTTGTTCAGGCCGTACTCTTTCGCCCGCTTTTGGATGTAGAGGGCGGCTTGGTGATAGCCGTCCGAGACGAACCAGCGGTGGTGCAGTGTCAACTGCCGGATGTGATTCAAAGCATGCTCTCCGGAAGCAGTATCGATTATAGCCATGATTTGTTCCAGTGTCAGGCCTGGGACGGCTTCGTTCTTCTGTGCGGGGATAAGGCTGGATACCAAAAGCAAGATTAAGAAAACAAGGACTGGACGGCATTTTGAATTTTTCATGTTGACTCTCCTTTTGATAGGCTCAATATAAGAATTTTCTCTGATTATCGAGGAAATCCATTTCCATTAATTATATATACGGTTCAATCGCGCTTTTCAATGGTGATGATTTTAGCCGCCTCTTATCATTTCAATCTCTTCCTCATACGGTTTGAATCATCCAGTAAGACGGTTTATGGCTGTTTTTTTTGCCAAAATCCATACCTTAGACAGGAAATTCTATCCTGGGTAAAAAAAAGTCGCAAGGAAATGGCACACATTCCGTATGTTTTTCGTCCTTTATGTCAAATAAGTACCTTAGAGGAGGTCTGTATGAAAAAGCCAATGAAATTGCTTGCTGTTGTGATTTCGATGATGTTTATCCTTTCGGCTGGAGTAGCTTTATGGGCGCAGTCGGGGGGGACTCTTACGGGAAAGGTCATCGATAAAAACGAAGGATTTCCGCTTCCCACGGTGAGAATCGCCGTCATCGGAACCAACAAGTACGGCTCAGCGGATGCAGATGGGAATTTTGCCATCGGGAACATTCCGCCCGGTGTCTACAAAGTTACCTTTGAGCTGTCGGGGTACCTTATCGAGACAATTAAAGATGTGTCCGTTCAAGCTGGTGAGACAACGAATCTCGAAGTTTCAATGAAGATGGGCTTTGCCCATGAGATGACAGTGACTGCGCGAAGGGAAATTGAAAGCCTCCAGAAAGTGCCGATGAATATCGAGATCCTGACTGCTACGGAACTCGAAGAAACTCCCACTCTTAATGTTTACCAGGCTTTGAACAATATTACCGGCGTCGATGTGGAGACAGGCAACGGGCTCTCATCGGTAGGCATGTTCATGTCCATCAACGGCTACGACGATGTCTATATCAAAAAGATGGTCGATGGAGTCGATGTCACGGCTTCCATCACGAACTGGAGCCTGCTGAATGCCTATCCAGAGGAGATGCTGGAGCAGGTCGAAGTCATAAAAGGGGGCGCTTCATCCGTCTGGGGCTCCAATATGGGAGGCATCATCAACCTCGTGACCAAGCGCCCCAGGGATATGGCCAAGCCGGAATTCACGCTTAAAGGCACCTTCGGTCACCATGGTGAGCAGGATTATGAGAATGCCAGTGCCCTTCCCCAGGCTGGAGAAATCATCCGTTATTCGGGTAATGTCATCGGCACTTACGAGAAGCTTGGCTACATGGTGGGCTTCAAGCGGGAGGATCATGAACTGTTCACGATCGATGGAAGAGAGAAAAACTTCAGCCTTTTTGCTAAATTCGGTTATGACATCAGCGATACCACCTACTTGGATTTCCTCTACAGCTACAATAAAGTGGATATCTTCGATCGCACTTTTTTAGAAACGGATTGGTTCGTTCCCTATGGATTTCCCTACTACTGGAACTACAACAATGATGTCGAATCCTCATCCCAAGCTGCTTCAATTAAGTTTTCGACGCTGTTGGCCCCGGCCTTGAATGTGGAAGCACAGTTGAAGTTTAACCGGATGAATGGAACCTTCGCTCAGATATACCTCGAA
Source organism: Candidatus Aminicenantota bacterium (assembly GCA_016926925.1). The sequence continues at coordinate 8,039 of JAFGNQ010000138.1, read as the reverse complement.
GGGGGGTTTATCAATGGTCCCACAGGGATGCGAGACGAATCCTCCTTTATGGACCAGAAGTTGGGATTTACCGTGAAAGGGGCCTATAACCCAAACACCATGTTCTCTCTTGTAGCCGGAATGGATTACTACCGTGTCAAAGCGGATTTCAGCGATTACATTCTCGACCAACCCATCATTTACGTCGATAATTTTGCCCCGTTCGTGAATATGGGATACAGGATCGGACCCTTGGCATTCAATGGGGGACTCAGGTACGACTACGACAGCTCCTTCGGCAGCCAGCTCAGCCCTTCAATTGGCGCGAACCTCAATGTTGCCAAAGCCACCATTTTACGGGCGAATGTGGCCCGCACCTTTAGAGTTCCGCCGCTCTGGTACACTCTGGGAGAATCTTATGTTGACTTGATCCTCCCCAATAAGGAGCTGTTGCCTGAGAGAGCCTGGGCTTACAGTGCGGGTTTCGAATCCCAGGAGCTGGAGTTCGTCTGGGTGAAATTTTCCGGCTATTTCCACAAAATGACAGACGGCATTGTTCGGGTTGGTCCAGATGCAGCGGGAAGGTATACCTGGGGAAACGCCGCCGAGTTCGACCGGAAAGGCTATGAGGCCGAGCTGGGTGTCATCGTTCCGGGCGGGTTCTCAGCCTATTTGGCGACGAACTACAACAAACATGAAAACGCCAGCGAGGGCGTGAGGCTCGAATACATTCCGACCAGATCCTGGAAGTCGGGCTTGAAGTACAGCAATCCCAAGTGGGATTTTTTCGCCAACCTGCGCGGCAGATGGCTGTGGTGGAATGAAGACGCTGACAGCAGAGAGCTTTTTGAACCGAGAGATAAAGTTTGGCTAGTCGATTTGAGATTGTCCAAGGGTTTTGATTTATCCGAGTCATTTCGCGTGGCCTTGATTCTCGATGCCTACAACATCTTCGACCAGCTCTACTGGGACCGGAAAGAGATGCCCAACCCAAGGAGATGGATTCAGTTCGGTTTTGAGATCAAGTTTCGCTAAATTGTTCAGTTGATTCAAAAGGGAGGCTTACGCGTCTGAGCCTCCCTTTTTATCACAATCGGCCCCTTCATCCCCGAAAACCAATTTGCATAATGTTATGACGCTTTAAAGTAATCTGTTCTCGTTATTTTTTAGCCTATCGTAATGATGAGGACACATGTCCAATAGAGAGCAACACAATGAATCTAATGGAATGTCTACGCTCAGTCCCCATTTTTATGGCCATTTCCTCAGTCCTTTCGTGCTTACTAAGTTCTTGCTGCCCGGCTTCGCCGGGTTCCCTCGAAGAACAACTCGGGAAGGCTAAATCTTCAATTCGCTTCATCCATACCATCAGATTCACTCTGTTGTGTTTTATTGATAATCTAAGTAATCATTATTTTGATAGGCATTTTTCGCATAGAAGCGCATAAAAATTGTTTTTTGAAATATTTTGGCGGCGGAGGTTAAAGATGCCCTATAGACTCAAATATGGCTGCAGATGTTTATTGGGATTCTTTATTATTTCAATCTTATTATGCCCCAGTGATCTCGTTTGCAAAAATACGACTGTTATCCGGGCTCATAAGATACATACAGCCGGGTCTGAGGGTGTGATCGAAGACGGAATGATCTTGATCGAGGAAGGAAAAATAATCCGTGTCGGCAAAAATTTTCCTGTTCCTTCGGATGCTGTCGCAATCGAGGCCGATACCGTCATTCCGGGTCTCGTTGACATGCACTCGCATGCCGGAGTGTTTACCTTGCCTCTTGTAGAAGCCAATATGGATGGAAATGAAGTAACCGATCCCATCACTCCCCAGCTTCGGGCTTTGGATTCTTTCAATTTTAGTGATCCCCATTTGAGGATGGCCCTCTCCGGCGGAGTTACGACAATCGTTTCCCGTCCCGGCAGCGCCAATATCATCGGGGGGACAAGCATAGCGGTCAAACTGAAGGACGCTCCGCCGGAACAGATGATATTGAAAGAAATTTGCGATTTGAAAATGACGATAGAGTACAATCCGGTCGAATTTTACGGCAGGAAGAATCGCATGCCCTCAAGCCTGATGACCGTCTATTTTCTTGCCCGAAAGGCTTTCATCGAAGCTCGGCAATACATGCGGGAATGGGAAAAATATGACAGCGATAAAAAAGCCGGGAAAGAGGCCGTCCCTCCCCATAGGGATTTAGGAAAAGATGCTCTCGTCATGGCTTTGAAGAGAGAGATTCCCGTACATGTTCATGTAATCACGGCTTCGGAAATCATGAGCGCCATCCGGCTGGCCGACGAGTTCAATCTTCAACTTACACTGGCGCATGTTCCCCTGGCTTATCTTGTCGTCGATGAATTGGCGAAAAGGAAGGATGTCCATCTCAATGTCGGCCCCACCCAACTGCAAACGTATTACCAGGATGGACTCAGGCTCAGAAACAATGCGGCCATACTGGCCGATGCAGGAATTCCGATATCGCTCCAAGCCGATACGGTCGGAGAGTTTCAGTCCAATCTGCTTTATCTTGCCTCCATGGCCGTTCGCTACGGACTGAACAAAGAGGATGCACTGAAGGCTGTGACCATTCACGGCGCCAAAGGAGTGAATTTGGACCATAGAATCGGGAGTATCGAAGAGGGGAAAGATGCCGACCTCGTATTTTTAAATGGGGAACCTTTCGAGATGACCACTTCAGTCGAGACGGTGATGATCGACGGCAGGATCGAATACCGCAGCGATGAGGAAAGACACTCGAAATTTGAAACCTCCATTCCCGATTCCCTGGACGAGCTGTTGTTGCCGCCTCGATTTGAGAACCCCAAAGAGTTCGCCGTGAAATTCGGCGCCGCCTTCACTATGACCGGTCCTCCGCTTAAAGAAGGCGTGCTTTTGATTAAAGAGGGGAAAATTGAAAAGATCGGGAGCGATGTGTCGATCCCTGAGGGCTGGCCGGTCCTCGATGCCGGGGAGTTCGTGGTGATGCCGGGATTGGTCAATTCCCGGTCTTATGTCGGAATCGGTGTCAACTGGAGGCGTATCAGTTCTGTGGATGAGACGGCCAAACCGGTTGTGCCGGAAATGGAAGTGAAGCATGCCATCGACCCCCAATCTCCGGATTTCACTTTTGCCCGCCAGCTTGGGGTCACCACGGCTATGGTCACTCCCGGGAACAAGAATGTCATCGGCGGACAGGGCTGTATCATCAAAAACTCAGGTATGGTCGCCGATGAGATGGTTGTCAGGGAGAAGGCTGTCATGGTCTTTGGACTGGGCGATTCCGCCAAGCGAAGAAATCAAATGCCATCGACTCGGATGGGAGTCGCCTCTCTTCTCAGGGAAACATTGATCAGGGCCAGGGAATACGATGAACAGAAGAAAACACAGGAGATAGGGCCGAATTCCAACAGGGATTTTTCTATGGAGGCTTTGCTGCCTGTTTTGAAGGGGGAAATTCCGGCTCTGATTCATTGCGAAAGAAAGGACGATATCCTGACAGCCCTGGGGATTGCCGATGAATTCCATCTGAAAATAATTTTGGCCGGAGCGACCGACGCATATAAGGCGGCTGAAGAGATCAAAGAGAAGGATATTCCCGTCGTTCTGGAAAGAGTCTACCGGAGATCGCAGTGGGCGGATGATAGAGATTTCTCTAAAAGAAACCCTTCAATTTTAGCCTCTGCCGGTATTCGCGTTGCCTTCAAGCCGGAAGAAGGGGGGCAGTGGACTCGTCCGGCCGTCTCCTGGGGTGGAGGAGATCTCCTGGAAATCGCCGCTTTGGCCGTCAAGCATGGGATGACGGAAGATGCCGCTCTCCGGGCCATTACCATAGATGCGGCCGGAATCATCGGCCTGAGCGATAGGGTGGGGAGCCTGGAACCGGGAAAAGATGCCGATTTTTTGATTTTGAGAGGGCATCCCCTCAGAGTGCGCTCCTTACCCCAGGCGGTGTTTATTAACGGAAAGCTGGTCTATTGCAAAGAAGAAGGAGAACATATCCAATGAGAAATGCAATAAAAAGTCATTCTCTTTTGTTGGTTTCCTTGCTCTTTCTCTTTAGTCCTGTGATCCGGGCTGCTGAAGATACAACCGTTATTAAAGCGGGAAAAATATACACGGCTACCCGGGGAGTGATTACCCAGGGGATGATACTCGTCAAAAACGGGAAGATTATCCGGTTGGGGGAAAACTTAACTGTACCAAAAGGGGCAAAAACGATCGAGGCCGGTATCGTTATCCCGGGATTGATCGATATCCATTCTCACCTCGGGGTCTACAGTGTGCCCGGTGTTCCTGAAAATGAAGACGGAAATGAGATGACCGATCCGGTAACGCCTCAGGTCAGAGCCCTCGATTCTTTCAATTTCGATGATCCGGCTCTCAAGACGGCCTTGGCCGGAGGGGTCACCACCATCGTCTCCCGTCCCGGCAGCGGAAACGTTATTGGCGGCACGAGCATCGCGGTAAAATTAAAGAACGCAGATCCGGATGGTATGATCCTTAAGGAAATCTGCGATCTTAAAATGACGATTGAGGGAAATCCCATTCAGTATCACGGCAGGTATAACCGCATGCCGACGAGCATGATGGGGGTCTATCATCTTGCCCGAAAAGCATTCGTCGAAGCTCAGACCTACATGGAGAATTGGGAACAATTCAGAAAGGACCTCGATGCCGGGGAAAAAGTAAATCCTCCGGCCCGGGATTTGGGAAAGGATGTCCTGGTCATGGCCCTAAAAAGAGAAATTCCGGTCCATATCCATATCAACACCGCATCGGAGATCATGAGCTGCATCCGCCTGGCCGATGAGTTCAATCTCAGGTTGATATTGGCGCACTGTCAGTGGGCCTATCTCATCAAAGACAAACTGGCAAAGAGGAAGGATGTTCATTTCAATTGCGGACCGGCCATGTTTTCCAGCTATTACGATGACACCCTGGTCTTTAAAAACGTTCCGGCAATTCTGGCGAATGCCGGTGCCAATGTCTCTCTCCAAATAGATGCCGTTGCCGGGCGCCAACCCGGGCAACAGCATCTCCTCCACACCGCCGCTCTCTGTGTCCGGTACGGAATGCTGGAAGACCATGCTTTGAAGGCCATCACCATACGCGGAGCGGAGGCCGAAGGTTTGGACGATAGAATCGGGAGCATAGAAGAGGGAAAAGCTGCCGACCTGGTCTTCCTGGATGGAGAGCCGTTCGAGCTTTTGACCTCAGTCGAAAAAGTCATGATCGACGGGCGAATCGAGTACCAAAAAGGAACTCAAGAAGGAACCACTTTCCATACAACGATAAAACAGGCAAAAGAAGGGTTCTCACAACCTCTAGAGATCTCTGAGAATAAGACTTTCGCGATAAGGGCGGGAACCGTCATCACCATGGCCGGTCCTCGCATCAAAGATGGAATAGTTCTGGTCAAAAATGGAAAGATTGAAAAAGTTGGAGAACACATTCCCATTCCCAAGGAGTACAAGATTGTCGATGCTCGTGAGTTTGTCGTTATGCCCGGCCTCATTTCGGCAAGATCGGAAGTCGGCCTTTCGGCCGATGCAAGTCACCGGAGTTCCCGGGATGAAATGTTCAAAGCCATTGCTCCGGAATTGGAAATAAAACACGCGCTCGAACCCCAGGATCCGCTTTTTTCATCCGCCCGCAAACTCGGCGTGACCACGATCCAGGTCACCCCGGGGGATAGAAATGTCATCGGGGGACAAGGGATTGTCATAAAAACGGCAGGTTCCGTAGTAGACAAAATGATTGTCAAAGACAATTCCGTGATGATGGTCGGTCTCGGATCTTCCGCCAAGAGAAAAAATTCCATGCCGTCGACGCGTATGGGTATTGCGGCTCTTCTGAGAGAGACACTTGTCAAGGCTCAGGAATACCGAGATAAAATTGAGATCTCTAAAAAGGGGAACGATGATTCGACTCCACCCAGAGATTTGTCTTTGGAAGCTCTTCTTCCGGTTGTGAACGGGGAAATGCCCCTGATGATGCATTGTGAAAGAAAAGATGACATTTTAACGGCTTTGCGCATCGCAGACGAATTCGGCTTGAAAATAGTCCTTACGGGTGCTTCCGAAGCTTATAAGATTGTCGATGAGATCAAGAAAAGGAAAATTCCCGTAGTGTTGGAAACCGTATTCAGAGGCGGGGGAAATATCGAAGACAGGGATTTCAGCGAAAAAAACCCGGTCATTTTAAGCAAAGCCGGTATTCCGGTGAACTTCACTCTGAGTGATTATTTCATCTGGTATATTCCCATGGGCTTGATGGGCGCCGATCCCCTGGAGATTGCAGCTTATGTCTACAAAAACGGTATGTCCGAAGATGCTGCTTTGCGGGCTGTCACCATCGATGCAGCCAGGATTATCGGATGCGAAGATAGAGTCGGAAGCCTGGAACCGGGAAAGGATGCGGATATTCTCATTCTGAGGGGGCATCCTTTTCAAACGCGATCCATTCCCGAGGCCGTCTTCATTGACGGGAGGTTGATCTATCAAAGAAGCGAGAGAGAAAATCTGTAGTAAAAAAACCTTAAGAAAAAAAGAATCCGGTTGTTCTAGTTGTTTTATGATCGGAGTCATTTGAGGAATAATGGCACAATGGTTTCCTTTTGCCCGTCCTATTCTACAGTGAACCGAGAGGAAAATTCATATGTTGCCGAGTTTTATCGGAAAGGAATGCCGATAGTTTGAGGATTATAATGAAACAACGATTACTCTGTATTTTTCGGATAGCCATCATTCTCAATTTTGCAATTGTCTTTGTTCCTGCGAGAGCAGGACAGATTAGACAAGAAACTGAAAACCGGCTCAATCAAATTTTCAAAGAGGCCAGGGCCGAGTTTTTCAGCACGGTCGATAAAATTTTGGAGAAACATTTTCGGAAAGTGGAATTGAGGCCTGAGGACCTGGAAAGAATTGCCAACGCATCGAAAGAAATCCCTTCACTATTTGAACGGATTATGATTCTGGCCTATCAAAAAGATGAGCCGGTTTATGCTTCCCTCATACAAAAAGGAGATGAATCTTCGCTGCAATTTTTCAAAGAAAAATTTATCGCTCTGGCCCGGGATTATGCTGCTCGGTTTGTCGGTTCTCTTTTCCGCAAACAGCCTCAGGCTGATTTTGCCATGATGCTGCCCCACAACCAAGGGAAATCGACTCTGGATTTGGTGCTGCAGACTCTGGGCTATAGCGTAAAGACGGAACTGCCTGATTATCCCAAAGAGAAATGGTTCACAAATGAGATAGAATCGGACCTTGAGTCCCAATGGGGAATCGATGCCGTTAAGGCCCGGGAATGCTGGTCGATCACTAGAGGAGAAGGTGTTGTCGTGGCCGTGATCGATTCCGGAATCGATCCCTACAACTCCCTTTTTGAAAAGAGGACCATCCCCGGAGTCAATTTCGTGGGGAAAACGACTCCTCCGTGGAGCGAGGAAAATCCTCCCATGATCGACTACGGGCTGCACGGCACCGGTGTCTCATCCGCTCTTTTGGCGATCGCACCGGAGTGCAAGATCATGCCTATCCGCATTCATGACTCCGACACCATGAACGATCCTCCCTTTGATTACTGGCTTACGGAACAGGCAGCGGCCGGAATTTACTGGGCCGTACATCATGGAGCCCACGTCATTTCCAAGAGCTCACGGCTCCTGCCTGCGGAACCTGTTGTCGGAGAAGCCGTCCGGTACGCCAACGAACACAATGTGGTCATCTGCAGCTCTGCCGGCAACATCCCACGGGTTCACCTCGGTCTCAGGCCTGAAGAAACGCTCTACCGCGCCTTCGATAAGGAAGTCCTTCTGATCGGTGGCGTGGAGAAGGATAGGGATAAAATTCGGGCCTGGCCTTATTCCGTCCCCGGAGATTTCGTCGATGTGGCCGCTCCCTCCCAAGATGTTTTTGTCCTGGTCCCGGTCTACATGAAAGGGATGAAAAATTTGTATGTGGCCGGGACTTCCTTGGCGGCGCCTATTGCAGCCGGAGTGGTGGCGCTCATGCGGAGTGCGGCCCCACCCTCTCGCGGTTTGCTCGGGAAGCC
>JAFGNQ010000015.1 GCA_016926925.1 Candidatus Aminicenantota bacterium | reverse complement strand
AGCCGATGATGATCGCATCGAACTGATCCTTATCGGATGCTCTGCGTCCTGCTCTTGGAAACGCATCCCAGTCCAGAGCAAAAGCGGGCAATCCCGCAAGAACGGATTTAATGAAATCTCTTCTCGGAAGGGAATTTTCAGTCATGGTTCCTCCTCAACACGAATACCTGTGATTTTTCAAAATCCCAATATTTGCTCAATTCTGTTCGCTCCATACGCACAATATCTCAACGTACGAACAGTCATTAAGAAAATATCACAGTAAAAATCATTAAGTCAATCCAAGCATCTGCTTGGGATGCATTATCATTTCAATCAAGCCTTACTTCGAGTTTCGCTGGAGGTTTTATGGTCTTTAAATTGTTCGCTTCCAATCCTTCATTGAGGGCAGGAAGGTCCTCTTCAATAAGCTTGTTCACCCTGTCGATAAATCCGGCCACCAGCTCTTTCAGTTCTCTGATCTCGAGAAGGTCCGTCTCTGTCGGGATTTTGGGATAACCGCCTAGATTTGCCACGAGGAACACGATACGAAGAGAGAGGGGCCCTCCTCGCAGAGATTCTTCTCGTGAGCCTCCCACAGAGCTTCCCTGGGCAATAAGCTCCTCTTCGATCTCATTGAACCCTTTCTTAAAACCTTTGATCTGCAGCAAAAGTGTCTCCGGAATATCTTCCCGGCTCTCTATTTCTTTTTCGATTTTCTCCAGCTGTCGCCCGATCTTTCTGATTGCTGTTACGGATAACCCCATACTTTTCGACATCAGCAGCGCCTCGCGAAAAGTGTCTTTTTGCGAGATCCAGGCATTATCGTCGATACAGGCGCGGGGATCGGGATTGATGACGAACTTTTGGGATGTTTTCTCAGCGCCTAAGGAAAGTTCGGCCGTGTATTCGCCGGGCTTTGCATAGAGAAATCCAGCCAGGATACTGCCACCTGTTTTGATCTCTTTTCCCTCATTGTCCTTGGGAAGGTATTGCAGATTCCATGTTTTTCTCTGGAATCCCGTTTTCTGCAGGAATTGCATTTGAAAGAGAGACTCTCCGGAGGCATCTTTGATGAGAACACTTGGCTTGTCTTTGGGCTTCTCTTTAAAATAGGTCGTAATGAAAACGCCGTAACTCGGATTTTGTTCCGTATGATCGGGCGTGCCGAAGGATTCGCGTGTTTGACGTAAGAAAAACTGCCTGCTGCTGCGCAGGGGGAAGAAGTGAAATGCAGACTGCAATACGCTCTGAGACATCTCCTGGAGCGGGGCAATGTCATCCAAAATCCAAACTCCTCTACCGTGAGTGCCTATGATCAAATCATTTTCTATCGGGTGGACGGCGATGTCACGGACAGCCACTGTCGGAAGATTGTTTTTCAATTGAAACCAGCTGTCGCCTGCATCCAGAGAGGCGTGGATCCCGAATTCCGTCCCGATGTAGAGCAGGTCCTTATTCCTCAAATCTTCACGGATCACATGCACCCACCCAAAAGGCAGATTCCCTCTCAGGGACTTCCATGTCTTGCCGTAGTCCGCAGTCTTGTAGATGTAGGTGCTGTAATCGTCGTGTCTATGGCCGTCGAAAGCCACATAAGCCGTTCCGGCAGCGAAGCGAGAGGTTTCGACCCGGGAACACCAAGTATTTGGAGGCAAACCCGGTATGTTTTTGACGACATTGGTCCAGGCCTGTCCTCCATCCTGTGTTACCTGGACATTGCCGTCATCGGTGCCGCACCAGATCACTCCCGGCGCTTTTGGAGATTCGGATATGGACATGATCGTGCAGTGGCTTTCAGCACCCGAATACTCGGATGATATGGGACCGCCTGATTCTATCTGTTTCTCGGGTGCATCGGTCGTGAGATCAGGGCTGATAGTCGTCCATGTTAGTCCCCCGTCCTCTGTCTTGAAAAGAAAATTCCCCCCTGTATAGACAATTTTCGGATTATGAGGGGAAATGTGGATGGGTGCGTTCCAGTTATACCGATAAGGAGGCTTCTTCAAAGAGCTTAAAGGTTTGATATTCTGGCTCTGTCCGGTGTTCAGATCATATCTGTACAGGCCGTTCATCTGGGAATTACCGTAAATGATGGTGTCGTCCGAAGGATCGACCTGGGCGTAAAAGCCGTCGCCCCCGCCAACGAGATACCAGTCTTCGTTGGTTATTCCGCTGTGATGAAGAGTCCGGCTCGGCCCTCCCCAAAGTCCGTTGTCCTGCAGACCACAGTAAACGAAGTAGGGAGAACGCCTATCGAAGCCGATCTGGTAGACCTCGGCTAAAGTCATATGCCGGATGGGCTTCCATGTCTGTCCTCCGTCATAGCTGATATCGATTCCACCGTCATTGCCGTCGATCAGATGCAAAGGATTGTCGGGATCGATCCACAGCGCATGATGATCGGAATGCGTCCCTCCGGAATAGGCTTTGAATTTATTTCCACGGTCCTTGGAGACAAAGCCGCCGGTGGACAAGACATAGACGACCCCATCGTCACTCGGATCCACCCGAATTTGACTGTAATAGAATGGCCTGTTGTTGACCTGGTAAAATGTTTTTTTATCGCAAGTTCGCTTCCATGTTTCGCCCTTGTCCTCGGAACGCCAAATCCCGGCATCCTCATGCTCGATGAGAGCATAGACGACATTCGGATTGGATCGGCTTATGTCGATTCCGATCCTGCCCATGATTCCCTCGGGCAGATCTTTTTCGAGTTTTTTCCATGTTTTTCCCCCGTCCGAAGACTTGTAAAGCCCGCTTCCAGGGCCTCCGCTGGTAAAATGATAGGGCAAGCGGCGGTGTTCATAGGCCGCCGCATAGAGTACCAGGCTATCCGAAGGATCCATCGCCAAATCGGCAAAGCCTGTGTTTTCATTCACATAGAGAATTTTCTCCCAGTGTTTGCCCCCATCCGTGGTCTTGTATATGCCCCGTTCCTCATTCGGTCCCCAGAGGTGACCCATGGCAGCCACATAGACGATATTGGGATCTCCCGGATTGATGACGATGCGGCTGATGTGCCGCGTATCCGCTAATCCCATGTTCGCCCAGGTTTTACCGCCATCCATCGATTTATAGACACCATCTCCGATAGTGACGCTGTTCCGGCATGTCGCCTCTCCCGTCCCCACCCATACGATATGGGGATGGGTCTGCGCAATGGTGACGTCTCCCACAGAGACAGTATTTTCTTGGTGAAAAACGGGGGACCAGGTGATTCCGTTGTTCATTGATCGCCAGACACCGCTCGGCCCTATGGCTGCATAGATGATCCAGGGCTGGTTTTCTACGGCATCGATATCAACCGTCCGGCCTCCCATGGCTGCGGGCCCGATACAGCGCCAGTCGAATTTGGCGAATAAGTCTCCGATATCATCAGAGCTCTGAGCTCTGGCTAGAAAAGCAATCAGAAAAAGGCAGACAATAAGGCCTGTTTTTCGCAAAACTCGATGTTGTTTCATGATACCTCCTTCTATCCGCTCCATTTTTCATGCGGTTCATCGTACAAACGGATGTCCCGATTTCAAATAAAACATCCGTATTTTTTCGGATTCATTTGCATTTTCCGTATCGGATGCTCAATTGTACCATCCCTCTCTATGATCGAAGCTCGATTGTGCTCAAGGCGCTTTCAATATCCGGAAAGAGAAAAGTAAACCCGCTGTCCATAAGGACTTTGGGCACCGCCCTCTGTCCTTTAATGAGAGATTCGGCGAATCCTCCCAGAGCGATCCTGAGCAGGAAACCGGGTACGGGCGGCATGAATAACGGTCTATGCAACACTCCGGCCAAAGTTTTGGTCAAATTTTTGTTCTGAACCGGGTGAGGTGACAAACAGTTAACCGCCCCTTGAATTTCTCTGTTTTCCAACAAAAAGAGCAAAATCCGAAAAAGGTCTTCTTCGTGTATCCAGGAAAACCATTGTTCCCCACTACCTAACCGGGCCCCTATTCCCATACGAAACAAAGGCAGCATCTTGGCCAGAGCTCCCCCCCGGGAACCCAAGACAATGCCGAAACGACAGAGGACAATCCTAGCTCCGCTCTCACGCACTCTAAGAGCTTCCGCTTCCCAATCACGCGCTAGGGTAGCTAGAAAATCCGTACCGGAAGCGGCAGTTTCATCCAGGATTTCGTCCCCATGATAACCATAGTATCCGACTGCTGAGGCATTGATCAGATCGATTCTCTTATCCTTTCGCAGTGCCACAGCCGCTGCGATATTCTTCGTTGTCGCGATACGGCTTTCACGTATGGAACGCTTCCTTTTCTTGGTCCATCTTTGAAATATGGATGCGCCGGCAAGGTTGATGACCGCATCGCTATCGCCCAACTCTTCCTGCCAGCTTCCGGGTTTTGAGGAATCTCCTTCCACAATACCCACACCTTTAGGAAAAAGTTCCTCGTCTCTGATTTTGCGTGTGAGTACAGTTACATGCAAACCTTTCCCAATGAGCCGTTTCGTCAGGGAACTCCCGATAAATCCCGTCCCCCCTGCAATAAAGACTTTCATGCCAGCCTTACTCCCCCTCTCATTGCTTCATGATGAGCCTTTGCTGATCATCGCTTGATCATAAACGTAGATATTGAACTCTTCGACAAAGTGAATCCGACGGGATAGATGAAGCAAATTTGAAAATTAAATATCTGAAGCGAGCGCAGACATCCTTTTAGATTTGCTTTCGATCCCTTCACTGGGCACTTACTAATATGATGAGTAGACCGGACTGGTTACGAGAAAGCCTACAGAACCAGAAATTCATTTCCCGCCGATTTGCATAATTGGGATGCGAAATGTCGGTGTCGTGAAACTCCTGTTCAAATCCAGATCGGCACCGACCATATCGATTCCGTTGAACATTTCATGAGCGGTTCCCGCTATGGTCAACCCTTTGACGGGAAACGCTATCTTTCCGTTTTCAATCCAGAAACCGGACGCGCCTCCGCTGAAATCGCCGGTAACGGGATTTATGCCATAACCGGTAACTCCTTTAAGGTAGAGTCCTTTTTTTGTGGTTTTAATGATTTCTTCCGGAGTGCTTTTCCCGGCAGCCATGTAAAAATTATGGGGACCGATTCCGGGAAGACCGGTGTACCCATCTCGCGAGGCATTTCCTGTGCTTTGCACTCCGGCACGGTTGGCTACGATGGTGTTATAAAGGAAGCTCTTGAGAATGCCTTCAGAGACGATCACGCGCCTTTGTGTCGGAACGCCCTCTCCGTCAAACGGCCGGCTTCCCAATCCCTTGGGCAGAGTCCCGTCATCGATGATCGTCACCAATTCCGAAGCTATTTGCTTATCCAAGCTCTCTCTCAGAAAGCTGGCGCCTTGGAGAACGCGTTCACCGTCGATCGCCCCCAGAATACCTCCCAAAATCGCAAAAGCCACATCCGGATCAAAAATCACCGCTGCTTTTTGGGTGTCCACCATTTGAGGATCTAGCATCTCGTATGCATTCCTGGCCGCCTTCTCCGCAATCTTTTCTACCGGTTCAAGGTCTGCATAGAATCGCCTTGTGCAGTACTCCGAACCTGATGATTTTTGTTCTCCTCTTTCTGCAACCACAGAGACACCAAAAGCACAGACAGAGCTTTGAGTGCTCGTGGAAATCCCATTGGAATTGGCGATGAAGGTCCTTCCTTCATATTCATTGTAAATAGCACCCGCGCTTTTCGTGATCCGTGGATCTTTCATGGCCAAATCTTCCGCTGATTTTACCATTTCGATCTTTTTTTCCATGGAGACTTGACCGATCATGGGATCGAAAAGCCCGTCCACCGATGTTGTTCCCTCATCCTCTGGAAGCTCATTATGGGCATCTGGCGTCATGCTTTGGGCGAACTCGATGGCACCCGACAGGGTTGCTTCCAGAGCTTCTTCCGTGAATTCATTGCAGCTGGAAAAAGCCATCTTCCCGCTCCGAAGAATCCGAAAGCCAACACCGCGCGAGGATGCTTCCTGCACGGTCTCGACCTCACCGTTTCTGACTTCGACGTTGAGGTTTTTTCCGGCTTCGATATAAACTTCGGCTGCATCGGCGCCCTTTTTCAGGCATTTCCGAACGAGTTCTTCCGCCAAAACTTTATAATCCCTATTTTTGTTGTTCATCAGCCTCTCCTCGATCTGCTGCCGCCCACATTGATTCCCCGGATCCTGACAGTCGGCTGTCCGGCCGACACCTCCGCCTCCTGACCTTTACCGCAAATCCCGGGACCGAAGGCCAAATCGTTTCCAACGGCATCCGTGTTCGATATGATATCCAGACAGCTGCCGATGAGAGTGGCTCCCTTGACGGGAGTCGTCTTTTTCCCATTCTCGATCAGATAGGCTTCCCTACAGGTGAAATTGAACATTCCAGTTATCGGATTGACACTGCCGCCGCTCAAGCTTTGGACATAGAGACCTTCCTTTGTCGATGCAAGAATATCCTGGGGATCGTCCTTGCCGACATCTATGAATGTGTTCGTCATTCGAGGTATGGGGATGTGTCGGAACGTCTGTCTGCGACCGTTGCCCGTGCGCTCCATTTTGAGCTGTTTTGCGGAAAGGATATCGGACATATACTTCTCCAGCACCCCGTTCCGGATCAAGACATTGCGTTTCATCTGGGTTCCCTCATCGTCAAAGTTCGTCGTTCCGCGCATGTTAGGAAGACTGCCGTCGTCGACCATGGTAAAAATATCGCTGGCCACTTTTTCGCCTAATTTTCCGGTAAACGCGCCGATTTTCTTGGAAATATTGTCCGCCTCGAGGGGATGCCCGACAGCTTCATGAACGAGAACGCCACCCCAACCATTCTGGATGATGACATCCATGATTCCGGCCGGGGCATCTTTGGCTTCGAGCATGGCAATGGATTCGCGGGCGGCTGTCCGTGCCACCTCTTCGGGAGTGACTTCATCAAACATTTCGAAACCCGAGTGTCGGCTCAACCGTTCTCGGCTCATGTGCCTGGTGTCATTTCCAACGCCTAATGTTTGAACGATGAAGAAGAGCAAGGGCAGCGCATCGCTCAGGAGGAGCCCTTCACTGTTGGCGATCGTCCTCCCCCGGAGCTCATCATAGTAGCTGACAGAGGCCATTTTTATCCTCGGGTCATAATCCAGAGCTGCTTGATTCGCTCTTTTCATGACATCGAGCCGTTTTTCATCTGCGATGTCCTCCAGGGGCATGCGGACCGTTATGTATGATTTTCTTTCCGCTTCATGGATATCCACAGGGGGCACGGTCCGGTTTGCCGCCGCTACATAAGACGCAACTTCTGCGGCACGCAATAAATTTGCTTCATTGATATCATCCGTGTAGGCGAATCCTGTTTTGTCTCCTGATATAACGCGCACACCGGCTCCCTGGCTGATCCCGAAGTCCGCACTCTTGAAATTCGATTCCTCTAAAAGAATCTGCCGAGATACCCGGTTCTCAACATAGATGTCGGCAAATTCCCCCCCCTTTTCCAAAGCTTTCCGAATCGTTCTGCTGAGCAATTGGGGATCGACACCCAAACCCGGGCTGTTTTTCGCCGCATTGCGACAGGACAACAGCTGGCTCATCAGGCCTGGAGTTGCGGCCAGAACCACGCCTCCTTTCAAGCTCATTTGCAGAAACTTTCGCCGGGGAATATCTCCCTTAAAACGCTCTGTCCATTTCATACTTAACCTCGCTTGAAATGATTGACCGGATTGTCAGAGAGGATTCCCCATCAGTGGATTTGAGATCGATCACCAACGGCTCACAGTCCCCTCTCTGATCCAGATTTATTATTATATTCCAGTACGATCGTCTATGCAAAGCGCTCTCCGCAGAAGCAGGCATTTCCTCTGTGCACGGCATATCTGAAAAGGGACCGCATACGCGAGGCATTGCCCGTTTGAGCCGACGGAGAATGATGGGGGGCCTCGCCGGGTACAGGCAATGATGAACTTTCAGTTTTGTCATTCGATTCGGACCATCATGGAAACGGAAATGCACCCGCCGCAAGGAAAAGATGCCGGGGGGTGGGGAGACTTTCAAATTATGGTGAAATCAATCCGGCTTTAATGTTTTTGGAAATGAAAGTCGTACCCATGGCCTTATCGAGTGCAGCCTGAGAAAGAATGTAGTCGGTAATGGCCCTTAGCTCATTGCTCCTAGCTGTGGCCAGATCACGTTGCTGCTGGAGAACGATGTAGTTGGTCGTCAATCCCACTTTCAACTTTTTTTCTTCTGCCTCGAGTTTTTTCTCGGCCAATTCCCGGGCGATTTTATAGGCGTTGATGCGCTTGAAGTTTGTTTGAACGGTGCGAACAGCGTTTCTGATCTCGAGAAAGGCCTGCTGTTCTTTGTACTGCAGCTCCAGTTGTTTCTTCTCCATATTCACACGGGCTTGTGCATACTGAGCCCGGGAAAATATGGTGTTCGTGGGGATGGTCAGAGTCAAGCCGATATACCAATTGTTGTATTTGAAGCCTATGGCGTCTCTCAATGCGTTCGAAGCGTTTCCGGGAATGAGACCGATAATCACTCCTGACAAGGGATCGTTGTTCTGGTAGAGGATTTGGCTGCCGGATAACCCGGGACTCCAGTAAGATGCGTTTAAAGTCAATTCCGGTAGGAGCTGATTTTTTGCATAGCCCGCTTCAATGTCCTTGTTTTTGATGTCCAGCCTGAGCTCCTGCAAATCAGGACGGTTTTCCAAGCCTTTTCTCAACGCTTCTTCAATACTGATTGCATATTCCTCATAAGTTGGCTTGTCCGTTATGACGACCTTAGCCTCGATATTAGTGTTTTCCTTCCCGAGGTTTATAACTGTTTTTAGGCTGTCCTCGTGGTTTTTAACCGCAACCTCGGCTTGAAGGATATCGGCCTCGCGGGTCGCAACTTCCGCTTCCGCGGTAAGAATCTCAATAGGAGCCAGAGTTCCCACTTCCACCTCCCTCTTGTTTTTTGCCAAAAGATCCCGGGCCAATTTCAATGATTGCTTCATGACATCCAAATGAGCTGCGCTGTAAGCCAAATCCCAGTAGGCTTTCTCTACCGAATATACCGTATCCAAAAGAATGCCCTTGAATTTCGCCTCGGACATGTCCAAGTTGTTTCTGGCAACAATGATTTCCTTACGGCTCGTAGTGAAGCCGAAATTTTTCAGAAGCGGCTGAGAAAAATTGAAGGAGAGGCTGCTTCCGTATCGGGGGTTGATCGTTTGAAACTTCTGATTCGAGTCGCTCTTGTATGAATAGAGGCTGATACTGAATTTGCCTCCTGTCGGAATCTGCTGTGACAGCTGAGCTTGATATTCTTGGTAATCCGCTGTGACCTCTTCCGCAGCTTCTATCCAGGAATATGAGGGCGTCTTGGTGTGCTGGTTTCCATACGTGAAGGAAAGCTGCGGCAAGAATTTTTCTTTTGCCTGGGAAATGGATATTTCCGACAACTCGGGATTGAGTATCTCGACAGCCAGGTTAAGATTGTTTCTCAATGCGGTGGCTATACACTTGTCCAAAGATAATTCGATATTCCTATCCCGGCCCATTGCCGTTGAAGTCAAGAAAACAAAAGTAATGAAGCAGGCAAACCATGTGCGACTTTTCATTTTCGATGCTCCTTTTTATATAGGCCTTGGCCCACCGATTACGATAAAAACTGCTATAAAGCGAAAAGGTGGTGAGGCTCTAGATGATCACGACGACAACATCCGCATTTCATCTCATTCTTTTTTGCGATTATGAGCTAAAAACGCTCTTCATATACTATGTTTTCATCCATCCATCCAGAAGATGAATGGTTCTTTTGCCGTAAGATGCGTTTTTTTCGGAATGCGTCACTTGAATGATTGTCGTCCCGTTGTTGTTCAACTCTTTGAACATTTCCATGATATCCTGTCCTTCTTTGCTGTTCAGGTTTCCCGTCGGTTCGTCTGCTAAAATGAGCTTGGGGCTGGTGATAATGGCTCTCGCTACAGCGACACGTTGCTGTTGTCCTCCCGACAACTGGTTGGGAAAGAGATCCTTTTTAGCAACGATCCCGAATCTGTCAAGAGCGTCGCAGACGAGGCTCTTCCGCTCGGAACCCTTGACTTTTTTGTAGAGGAGGGGTGTCTCCAGGTTCTCATACACCGTCAATTCGTCAATCAGGTGATATGCCTGGAAAACAAATCCGATATGGTGTTTATGAATCTCGGATCTCTGTCTTTCATTCAGCCTGTGGACCTCTCTTTCATAAAAAAAGAATTCGCCGCTCGAAGGAGTGTCCAACATTCCGATTATATGGAGCAGAGTCGACTTCCCTGCACCTGATGGGCCCATAACCGTTAAAAACTCACCCTCTTTGACTTCGAGGTCGATATTGCGAAGGACATATGTTTTTACGAAGCCGGTTGAATAATATTTTGTAATATCCTGAAGTTTAATCATATTCGATCTCCTGATCCCGACCCGCAGCTGCGGGGCATGTCTTCCGGAAGCAGATCACTTCAGCGCCTAATGGCGCCTTTTTCTTTTCTTATCTGAGTTATTCACGAAGTGAGGTTGCTGCAGCGGCAAGGCAGCAACCCAAGAACCCGTAGTGAACCGCCGCGAATGAACTGCAGCTCAGCCGATAACGACCCAATTTACCGGGAAAGATCGGCTGACATGCAGGGTAAAAAACAGTGGTAATAAGATGAGAGGTCCTCGAGGATGAAAGTGCCGCCATTTTTCATGAATACTTCAGATTAAATTCTGAATTCCTTCTGAATATTCTCAGAAACAATATGACCGTCGAACAAATGGATGATGCGATGGCTGTATTCCGCATAGGCAGGAGAATGAGTGACCATGATGATCGTCGTGCCCTGCTCATGGAGGCTGTTCAACAGATTCATCACTTCTTCGCCGTGAGCGGAATCCAAATTTCCCGTAGGCTCATCCGCTAAAATAAGCTTCGGATTGGCGACAACGGCTCTGGCAACCGCAACTCTCTGCTGTTGTCCTCCGGAAAGCTGTTGGGGAAAATGATTTTTCCGGGCAATAATCTCCATCTGTTCGAGTGCTTCCGAAACTTTCTTCTTTCGCTCCGAGGAAGAAAAGCCCAGGTACAAGAGCGGTAGTTCCACATTTTCATAAACCGTCAATTCATCGATCAGATTGAAGCTTTGGAACACAAAACCGATGTTGTTTTTTCTGAGATTAGCTCTCTGTCTTTCAGAATAACTGGAGACTTCATCTTCAAAAAACATGTACTCGCCGCTGCTCGGTTGATCGATCATACCAAGCACATTGAGCAGAGTTGATTTTCCGCACCCGGAAGGGCCCATGATAGCGACATATTCTCCTTCCTTGACATCCAAGTTGATGTTGTTGAGGGCCGTTGTCTCAACTTCTTCTGTTGTGTAGATTTTCATAAGATTTTTTGTTTTGATCATTCTTCCCTCCTAACCTTAATTCTTCAGTATAATGTGCCTTCCAGCCGTCAGCATCATGCTTTCAGCTTGGCACAAAAATATAAATGTATTTAAAGGATTCATCAAATTTATTTTAAAACCAGCCGCTCATGATTTCCAAAACTCTCATAGGATGAGGTGATGACCTTTTCCCCCGGAGTAAGGCCTTCGAGAACCTCATGCACATAGGCGTTTGACATACCTAGCTTGATCGTCCTCTTTGAGGCAATTTTAGCGGAATCATCAAGCACATAGACCCAATTCCCTCCCGTTGTCTGGAAAAAGCCGCCTTTAGCCAGAAGCACAGCATCCTGAGAGACGTCTCCCATTTCCAACCGGATGTGGAGGCTTTGGCCACGCCGGATTCCTTCCGGAACACTGCCGTCAAACATCATGTCGATCTCAAAACGTCCGTCGATGACTTCAAGATAAATCCTGTGGACTTTCATATTATACGTCTTCCCAGCAAAGTCAAACGTCCCCCCCCTTCCCTCCTGCACCCGGGCGATATAGTGCTCATCGACGGGCACACGTACTTTGAAGGCATCCATGACATCGATCTGGCCGAGACGTTGTCCCGCTGATTTGGATTGTCCGATTTCGGCATCCAAAGCCGTGAGAGAGCCCGAAATAGGAGCACGGATCGTCAGATTTTCCTGCTTCTCTTTTACTATGGACAGGTTTTCCTGCATCCGGCGCAGGGAGCTCTCCAACGCTTCAACCTGAGATTGTCTGAATTCCAGCTCATTCTTCTGGCTTTCTACAGTCAACTCTTTCGATTTCTGCAGGTATTCATATTGATCTTTGGCCAGCTCGAATTCGTGTTTTGCGATCAAATCGTCTTTGATCAGCTCTTGATATCTCTCATATACCCGCTTCTGTTGTTGAAGCTTATTTTCGGTATTCGCCAATTCCTGCTTGAGCTGAAGCTTGTACTGCTCCATTTGAAGCCGTGTGTTGCGCAGGTTATTGCTTTGTTGGAAGAGCTCCGCTTCCCGCCACATAATGTCCAGAAGGAGGTTCGTATTGGCAAGTCTTAGAATATTGTCGCCTTGTTTGACGACGCTTCCCGCTTCGACGTAAATCTGCTCGACCCTTCCGCCCTCGACGGCATCCAGATGATAGGTATCGATGGGCATGACTTCACCAATAACAGGAATGAATTCCTGAAACGGCCCTTTGGTGACCGTCGATATGGTGAGCCTTTCTTTTTTTACATTCAGTGATGATTTATTGAACTGGAAGAAAAAAACGTAGATGACGAAAATGACGAATAGGCCGGCCGCAGAGAAAGCAGCAATCCTTTTCGGGGGCCATTTCTTTTTTTTAATTTGACGGTCCATTCCCATTGTTAAACTCCATGTGCGCCATTCGCTTTATCGAAAACGAACACACCGTAATTTTTCAGATCATTCTTCTCCATAAGTGTCTCTTCCTCACAAATGGCTTCATGCAATTATTATGCCATATTGAATTGACGCTATTTTCAGGAAAAAAGT
>JAFGNQ010000137.1 GCA_016926925.1 Candidatus Aminicenantota bacterium | reverse complement strand
TTTATTTTGATCGCATTGATCATTGATCTCATCAGGCGACGCAAAACCCTGTCCGGTGACGAAAAAAGATTATGGCTTTATATCTTAGGTTTCCTTGTCATTTATTCCTTTCCAACGCAGAGGCAGGAAAACTATATCCTTCCTACCTGTGCAGCCCTCAGTGTTTTGATTGCCTTGAGGTGGGACAAATTATCGAAGTGGGCTTTTCGCACCAGTCATGTTTTGGTGATCATTTTTTCCGTACTTGGATTGTGGTTCCTCTATGGTATAGAGAGGAGCCTAAAGTCTTCTCTTTTTTCGCCGTTCGCATATATCATGTTGCTTCTCATCGTCATTCTCGGAGTGTTGGGCTCTTTTAGGATTAAGCTTGGCCGGCGAATTTTTCCTGTATTGGTACTGGGATTGTTTTGTGCCTTCAGCCTATTTCTCAAACCTTTTTCAACGCCGTTCTCTGAAGAGACGCTCAGCAGATTGAGCGGACAAACTGTTTGCTTTCCTTCGAATTTCTTTGCGAGCTATGAGATCTTTCGATTCATCCTTCCAGGGGCGGATATTCGGGGGTATCCGGACTACCGCCTCCCGGAGGACGATTCCGTGCGTTTCCTGGCTGTCCTCCAAGGCATTCATGACGAAATTCCTGATGGTTATAATATGATCGATCGGATCTATCACCTCAGATCCCGCCACGGAAGAGGAGAAATCAAGGATATCCTTTTGCGGGGAAGGTTCGATTTTTTAGCAATTCGGCTGACATTGCTCGAAAAAATCGATTCTAATGATTAACAACGGTATCGAGTATTCGTTCAAAAAGAGATAAAGAGTTTTTCCTTTCGAATTCTCCTCGTGATAGACCAACCCTCCGATTGCCTTCTACTTAAGGTTCCCTTCTACAGAAATTAAAGCAAGATTTATGCCAGTTTTATTATCTATCTATTTTGAATGTTATCAATGATATGGAGAATTAGGAGTGTGCTAAAAAGGGCATGAAATTCAAATAATTGGATTGTTATTCAAAGTATTGGATCGGTTTCAGCCTGGAACGTTATTGTTTATCCACTTGTATTTCAGGCAAAACTTCACCCTGTCAACCGACAAAACCTGAGAAATTGCTAAATTCTTAGAACAAAAGTTGGCCCTGAACGATGGCCGTATTTGTCCACTTATCAACTCCGTTCAAGTTTTCGGTTCCGAACTGAAACTTGATGTTGACATTATGTCCATGGATCCACCAGTTCAAGCCGGCCAGAATTGCTTGACGCTTTCCGGCATCGCCTTGACTTGGAGAATACCATTCAAAGGCAATAAGAGGTTCGATTTTATCGATTCGGTATCCGAAGTCAGCCCAGAGACCGTGGCCTTCAGGAACAGCGCCGCCGGCTCCGAAACTGTAAAAGTTCAGTGTGCTTACGATCCCATTTTTCCCTATGGGAATGTCTGCGAAAGCATCCACAGCAATGGCAGAGTAGAGATCATTTCCATTCTCTCCGCCCACACCCGACTGGATGTCAAAACTTAAGCCGAAAGAGAGAATTTTCTTTGTGCCGAGGTATGTGCCTGCCCAGAAATAACCGGGCTCTGAATCAAAAACATTGTAGGCAGCACGGCCGACAAGGCGCAGGCTGTCGTTTTTATTTGTATCCGCCACCGGTGGTGTTGCATTGGAATTACCGGGGGCATACTCTTTGCCGTCCAGAATGGCGATACGATAATCTATTTTATTGTTTAATAGCAATCCTCTTGCCATAATTCCCATATCCCTGTGGCCTATTCCCCCATATCTCATTAGATAGGAGCCATGGAAGTCAAGCCCATGCAGCTTTCCACCTGTTTGTTGCATGTGTCTTGAAAACGGAAGTTTCAACAAACCGGCATTGATAGTCAAATAATCGGAAATGACAAATTCCATCCAGGCATCCGCGATCAAAGTGCGCGAACTCATGTCTCCGTTTTTTCCCATATCTGAGTTCAGAGTTCCGATAAAAAAGTTGACATTCGGGGCTATCTGTCCGGTAAACAGAAGTCTGACACGCCTTAAGTAGAAATCCGTCTTGATACTGGGCCCCTGATCCAGTGGCATATGCAGCCAGTGCTGCATGTAGCCGTGGATGTCGAGAAAAGCCGTATCTGAAATTTTGATCTTTGCTGCTCGAGCGTCTGCTGTGAAACAGAGAAGACAGCCTGCCGCGACTAAGATAGGTAGTAATTTCCTCATATATCGTTCTCCTTTCAAACTAAGACTGTGAGCGTTTTGGTGAATAAAAAAGGGCATAGCTTAATACAATTTTTAGCATATTACAACAACTAAAGTTTCTTTTTAAATATCCTTCTGTGCATTGTGGTAAAATAGTTGTTCATGGACAATATCAGAAACTTCAGCATCATCGCTCATATCGACCACGGCAAATCCACGCTGGCGGACAGGCTCATTCAGGCCGTCGGTCTGGTTTCCCCAAGAGAGTTCCGTGACCAGATCCTCGACACCATGGACCTCGAGAGAGAACGGGGGATCACCATCAAGAGCCAGACGGTCACACTCCCTTACAGGGACAAAATCGGGAATGAATATGAACTCAACCTGATCGATACTCCCGGTCATGTGGATTTTTCCTATGAAGTCTCCCGTGCGTTGGCCTCCTGTGAAGGAGTGCTCCTGGTGGTGGATGCTTCTCAAGGCGTGGAAGCCCAGACCGTTGCCAATCTCTACATGGCCATGGAGCACGACCTCGTCATCGTTCCTGTCATAAATAAAATCGACCTCATATCCGCAGATATCGAGATGACCAAAGAGCAGATCGAAAACGAGCTGGGATTGGATTCGGAAACGGCCATCCTGTGTTCCGCCAAAGAGGGGAAAGGAATTGAAAGGGTCTTCGAAGCCATCGTCAAATTCGTTCCTCCTCCCACCGGCAGCCCGGATGCCCCGCTAAAAGCCCATATTTTTGATGCGCAGTACGATCCGTTTCGGGGAACCATTGTCGCCTGCCGTGTCTTTGAGGGATGTGTCGGGCACGGTGATCTCATCCGGCTTATGTCCAATGGAGCCACCTACAAAGTGGAGGAAGTCGGCCTGTTCAAGATCCATAGAAAACCGAAATCCAGTCTCTCGGCCGGCGAAGTCGGGTACATCACAGCGGGAATAAAAAAATTGGGAGACACGCGGATAGGGGACACCATCACTCTGGATTCGAATCCCACCGCGAATCCCATAGGCGGGTTCAAAGCGGCCAAACCGGTAGTCTTTTCTTCAATCTATCCCATGGCCTCGGATGAATACCAGTCCCTGCGGGAGAGCCTGGAAAAGTATGAACTCAATGACGCCTCTTTGACCTATCAAAAAGACTCCTCCGCAGCCCTGGGTCAGGGATTCCGGTGCGGTTTTCTGGGGCTTCTGCACCTCGAGATATTCCAGCAGCGGTTGGAAAGGGAATATGGTGCGTCGATCGTGATGACCGTTCCCAGCGTTGAGTACCGGTTCATCCTTAAAAACAGCGAGACCTTGACAATCGACAACCCCCAGTATTATCCCGATCCCGCCCAGATTCAGGCCACTGCAGAACCTTACATCAAAGCCACCCTGCTCTTTCCGGAAAAATACATGGGAGTGGTCATGAAACTCTGTTTGTCTCGAAGAGGGAGCAATCCGCGCTCGAGCTATCCCACACCAGGGCGCATCGAACTCAGAATCGAAATGCCGCTGGCAGAAGCGATCTACGATTTTTACGATACGCTCAAAACCATCACCCAAGGATACGGATCCTTGGACTATGAATTGTCCGATTACAGAGAGAGCGACCTGGTCCGCCTGGACATCCTCGTCAATGGGGAAAGGGTCGATGCCCTATCCCTCATCGTTCACCGTGATAAAGCCAGGGAATGGGGGGTCAGGATCTGCGACCGGCTCAAGGATGAGATTCCACGGCATCAATTCAAAATCGCCATCCAGGGTGCAATCGGAGGCAACATCATCTCGAGATCCACGATTTCTCCCTATAGAAAAGATGTCACCGCCAAGCTCTACGGTGGAGACGTCACTCGCAAACAGAAGCTCCTCAAAAAACAGAAAAAGGGCAAAAAGAGGATGAAGATGGTGGGCTCGGTTATGATCCCCCAAAGCGCCTTCGCGGCGGTGCTGAAGACAGAAGACAAGTGAGATGCGGGGCGGATAAAGAATTCTCGCTTCATCTTATATAATCCGGGTTAGATACAACACCCCAACGAACTGCCTGAATTAAATTTTTAAATCCTCTTGCAAAAAGTCGTTATGGATGTTAAAAGAAGGACTTTATATGCAACGTGTTGAGAACATTATGTTTATAAGCATTGTAAGATCTATCGGATCAATAGGAATTTTGGCGAATTGGATCCAGGCTCCGATTGAATTACAGAAAATCATACGAATGAGGAGAACAGGGTATGAAATTTTCTCGAAGAGGATTCCTGAAGCACACTATAGCTACAGGCACAGGATTTTTTGCGCTTTCTAAGAAAAAAGCTCAAGCTAAGAACCATATTCCGATTAAGGATGAGACGCATGTAGGCTGTTTGGTGGATACGACTTTGTGTATAGGATGTCGGCAGTGTGAACAAGCCTGCAATCTCAAAAACGGACTCCCAAAACCGGAACTTCCATTTTCTGACAAGAGTGTGTTTCGTGACATGCGCCGTCCCACAGACAAGGCCTTTACGGTCGTCAATGAATATTCCGGGCGTCCTTCTCCGGATCAGCCCCATCGTATCAACACGTACACCAAGGTCCAGTGCATGCACTGTTTGGACCCATCATGTGTTTCCGCTTGTATCGTTGGGGCTCTGACAACCAGCCAGTGCGGGGCTGTGGTTTATAATCCAGATATCTGCCTGGGCTGCCGCTACTGCATGGTGGCTTGCCCCTTTCAGATTCCGGCCTATGAATATGACGATGCACTCACTCCTCTGGTTAGGAAGTGCGAATTCTGCACGGATTACCGCCAGGGGATCGGGACCGACCCGGCCTGTGCCAAAGCCTGTCCCACAGAGGCAATTTTGTTCGGCAAGCGAAAAGATCTGCTTTCTTTAGCCCGGGATCGGATCCGCAAACGGCCGGATCGCTATGTCGATCGAATATATGGGGAAAACGAGGTCGGAGGAACATCATGGCTTTACATCACAGGAAGGTCTCCGGCAGAGATCGATCTGCTCAAGCTGCCGGCTAACGCTCCACCTCGCCTCACGGAGAATATTCAGCACACGATATTCAAATTCGGAGCCATCCCGATGATCATCTACGGAGCTCTGGGTGCGATCATGTGGCGCAACAACCGAAATTCGAAAGCAGAAGGAGATAAAAATGAATAGCCACAACTCGGAACGCATCCGAAGGCCGCTCTTCACTCCTGGAACTTATATACTTTTGGCATTGATGGGCATCGGATTTTCCTTTGGCCTGACCCGGATGTTCGCCGGTTTGGGAGCAGTCACCAATTTGGACAACTTCTTTCCCTGGGGAATATGGATTGCCATCGACGTGGCCTGCGGTGTTGCCTTGGCTGCCGGCGGCTTCACTACAGCCGCTTTTGTGGAGATATTCGGTAAACACAAATTCAAACCGCTCCTGCGCCCAGCCATCCTTACCGCCTGGCTGGGCTATGCCATGGTGGCGGTCGGGCTCATGTTCGATCTCGGTCGTTACTGGAATATCTGGCGTCCGCTTTTCAACTGGCAAGGAAATTCGGGGCTGTTCGAAGTTGCTATGTGTGTCATGGCCTACCTGACCGTTCTCACTATTGAGATGTCGCCTTCATTTCTTGAAGGGCTGAAAGAGCGAGTCGACCAGAACAAAATCGGATCCCGTATTCTGCCGCATCTGGAAAAGCCTCTTCTGATTATCCATCGGACAGTTAAGATCGTGCTGCCGATCTTCATCATCGCCGGTGTGGTTCTTTCATTTATGCACCAGTCATCGTTGGGAACCATCATCCTGATCGCCCCGACTAAAATCCATTCCCTGTGGTATACTCCGATGCTTCCGCTGTTGTTCCTTATGTCGGCCGTCATGGTGGGATTTCCTATGGTTATCTTCGAATCCCTCATTTCCAGCAAAGTCTACGGGCGAAACTCCGAGATGCACCTTCTGGAAAATATAGCCAAGATTGTTCCCTGGTTCATCGGTCTGTATGGACTGCTGAAGTTCGGAGATCTTCTGGTGCGCTTCCGCAGTATCGATTTTTTCGGCAATCCCGTCTATACAAGCGCCTTTTTTATAGAAATCGTGGCCGGAATTCTCCTTCCCTTCTTTCTGTTTACCAGACGCACGGTCCGAAGGTCGCGGGGACTGCTTCTCTTTTCTTCTCTGCTGGTGATCTTCGGTCTGGTGCTCAACCGGATTAACGTCTACCTGGTTGCCTACGATCCTCCCTTCTCCTCGAGCAAGTACTTTCCCTCTATCGGGGAGTTATTCTTTACGATTGGCATGGTCTCCACGCTCATGTTTCTTTACCGTGTCGTGGTTACTTTTTTCCCTGTTTTGGAACGATGCGACTGCGGGGAATGTTCCGTCCGCTACCGGCAAGAACAAAACGAGCTGAAGAATTCCCTGTCTGCAGGCTGGGTTCGAATCATACGGGTTGTCGCTGTTGCCGTGCTGCTGGTCTTCGTGCTTTTTTACACATTTGTCCACAGGGAAGCGCTGGCAGGCACGATCTCAGCGTTCAATTGGGCCAAGAAAGTCGTTCCGGTGAAAAAGGCCCCTGACTTACCGTCTCCTTCTCCGCATCTTTTTAGGCCGGAGGGATATTCCAACCTATACATGCTGGACAACGAAATCCTGAACATGACTACGGACTTTTACGAACCTGTCCGTTTCACGCACCGCACGCACGATGTGGCCACGGATGGAAACTGCGGCATCTGCCATCACCGCTTCAGTGTGGATGAAGAAGACAGGATTGGCCTGGATGTCAAGGAATTCCATCTGGAATCCGACATCAGAATCGCCAATGCCGCATGCGCTTCCTGCCACGACATGGAGGACATTTACACACAGAAATGTTCGACCTGCCACTGGCTGCCTGGAGAAGCCGATGACCTGAACCGCCTGGGGCTTAAAGGAGCATATCACCAGCAGTGCATCGAATGTCATGAAGCTCAGCCCGATAAACAGAAAGCTCCCGTCGACTGTCTTTCATGTCATTATTCTTACACACCCGATCACAGGGAACTGGTCGGACTTCCTCCAAATGCGGATATAAGTCAAGTAACCGCACGCTGCCTTTCCTGTCACCCGCGCGTCGGTCAGGATGTCCTGGATTCTGCTCATTGGACCTGGCAGGGTCAGTCTCCGGTAATCATCGGACATGAGCATGATGTAAACCTGGGAAGGAAGACTGTATTCAACAATTGTTCTCTTGCTATGGGTGCCGATGATGCCTACTGCGCCCAGTGCCACATCGGGTATGGATGGAGCGAAAACGTATTCGATTTCTCCGATGTCAATAAAATCGACTGTCTGGTCTGCCACGACACAACGCACACCTACAAGAAAGGCAAGGGAGGAATGCCTCAGGAAGATGTGAATCTCGCTGAAGTGGCAGCACATGTGGGCCGTCCCAGTCGTTACAACTGCGGTCTGTGTCACTTCAACAGCGGCGGAGGGGCAAACTTCAAGCACGGCGATCTGGAGCCGATC
>JAFGNQ010000136.1 GCA_016926925.1 Candidatus Aminicenantota bacterium | reverse complement strand
GGGGCTGTTTACGATGTGCTCGACCGCCTGACACGAAAAAAACTCGTTTCGACCTCTGTCAGCGAGCCCGTCAAAGTCAGAGGAGGCAAGAGCAAAAGGTATTACCAAATCACAAGAAGCGGATTTAAAGCCTTAGAGGAAGTGAGAAACTTACAAAAAAAGACCTGGGCAAACCTGCCCGAATTTGTCCCCGAGAAATAATAATGAAAAACAAAAGTTCGGACAGGACTCCCCCACGCCTGGCCTCATACCTGCTCAAGAAAACTTCCAAAAAAAGGGACTTTGACTTTGTGGTGGGAGATCTCATGGAAACCTATGAAAGCATCGCGGAAGAGAGTGGTGTCGGCAAAGCCAAGCTCTGGTTCTGGATCGAGGTGATGCGTGCCGTCCCCGGCTTCGGTAAAAATGCACTTTATTGGAGCTCGGCTATGCTCAGGAATTACATCAAAATTGCGGTCCGAAATATCTACAGAAATAAGATGTTTGCCACAATCAACATCCTGGGGCTTTCTGTAGGGATGGCCTGTTTTTTTCTGATCGCACTCTGGGTCCGCGACGAGCTGAGTTTTGACAAATTTCATGTGAACAAAGACCGGCTGTACCAGATGACCATAAAACATCCCAATGATGTTCTGGATCCGAACGTGCCCTATGCGCTCGCACCCGTTTTGAAATCGGAGTATTCCGAGATCACAGATTATACGAGGCTCGTAAGATTGGCAAACATCATGACCTGTTCTCTGAGATACCAAGACGACCGTGGAAAACAAGTGAAATTCTATGAGGATAAGATCTGCCGTGTTGATCCAGGTTTTTTTTCCATGTTTTCCTTTTCTTTTTTAAAGGGAGATCCTGATAAAGCTTTAAAGGATCCCGATTCTGTGATCCTTTCCGAGGGAATTGCCGAAAAATATTTCGGTTCGGAAAATCCGCTGGGGAAGAAACTGACGTTCAATGATGACGAGGACTGGACAGTCACCGCTGTAGTCCGGATACCCGCCAATTCCCATATTCAGTTCGATTTTTGGGCGCCCCTTAAAGACAGGATGGAGGAAAACTGGAATTGGGCGGATCCCTCCTATATTTTGCTTGAAAAGAGCGCCTCTGTTGAGAATTTCAAAGAGAAAATCGCAGGCTCTTTAAACAGGCTTTTTCCGCATCCTTTGCCGAGCGACCGTTTTGTAGTGGACATTCTGCCGATTGACGAAGTGTACCTTTCCTTCGGACGCAGAATTTATGTTTATATCTTTTCCATCATCGCCATCTTGATCCTGTTTATCGCCTGCATCAATTACATGAACCTCTCGACCGCGACTTCGAGTTCCAGAGCAAAAGAAGTCGGATTGAGAAAAGTGGTGGGTGCAAAGAAATTCCAGCTCATCCATCAGTTCTTGGGTGAATCCACTTTGATGACAGTCTTGGCGTTCTTGCTCTCACTTATCATGGTGAAAATTTTCCTTCCGCTTCTCAACTCTCTCACTGCCAAACAACTGACAATCCAACTTCATCAGAACATGTTCATATATCTCATTGTGTTTGTTTTCCTGCTGGTCGTCGGCCTGCTGTCCGGAAGTTACCCGGCACTCATTCTCTCTTCCTACAGACCGGTCGATTCCCTGAGAATATCTTTACATTCCAAAACACGTCGTTCCAAATTCCGGTTGATAACGGTCATCGGGCAATTTTCAATATCGGTACTGTTGATCGTCTGTACTTTTGTTGTTTATAAACAATTGAACTACGTCCAAAAAAGACCCCTTGGATTCCAAACGGAATATGTCATCAAAGTCCCGATCAATACTTCCGTCCAGGGCCGGATTGCCAGCTACCGAAACGAGTTGTTGCGCAATCCGAACATTGTGCATGTCACGGCAAGCCAGGCAATCCCTTATGACGGAGACTATAAAACGGGCGGAGTCGAATGGGACCTCAAGGATCCGGATTTTTCACCCTTATTCCGATATACGTTGGCCTATAGAGATTACACGGAGACTTTCGGGATGGAAATCGTGGACGGACGCAGTTTTTCAGAAGACTTTGCGACGGATCAATACAATTATGTCATCAACGAAGAAGCGGCCAGGTACATGAACATGGATAACCCGGTCGGACAACGGCTCAAGTTTTGGGGGCAGGAAGGACAGATCATCGGTGTTGTAAAAAACTTTCATCAGGTGTCGCTGCACCGGGCTATCATGCCCCAAATCATAACCATCAATCCGCACTTCTCCCATTCTTGGAAGTACACATTCCTTAAAATCGCGTCAGAAAATATGCCCGGAACAATCGACTATATCAGGAAAGCAACAGCAAGAATGGCTCCGAATTTCCCTTTTGCTTACAGCTTTCTCGATCAGGAAATAGGCAACCTCTATCAAACAGAAAAAAAGCTTGGACTGATATTCGGATATTTTGCCTTGCTGGCTATGTTCATCTCATGTCTGGGGATATTGGGCTTGTCGGCCTTTACGGCCGGCCAGAAAACCAAAGAGATCGGCATTCGAAAAATTCTGGGTTCCTCAGCCGGAGGAATCGTGCTGTTTCTGTCCAAAGAATTTTCCAAGTGGATCCTCTTAGCCAATGTAGTCGCCTGGCCTTTAGCCTGGTACATCATGAACAGATGGCTTGAGAATTTTGCCTACCGTATCGGTCTAGGTTTGGATGTCTTTGTTCTTGCAGGCCTGCTCTCCCTGATGATTGCCGCGATTCCGGTCGGATATTATGCTCTCAAGGCCGCTCTATCCGACCCTGTCAATGCCCTGCGGTACGAGTAACACGACCCGCAAAATTACAAAGTTTAAAGCTTTTTATTATGGCCGGCTCATAGTATTTAAGAGTGCCTAATTGAGATCTGGCGAATTAATCTGAGGGGATGTTTCCCCTCAGATTAATTTCGTCACTTGTTGCTTTAATCCTGGATGTC
Organism: Candidatus Aminicenantota bacterium; assembly: GCA_016926925.1. The sequence continues at coordinate 108 of JAFGNQ010000136.1, read as the reverse complement.
CATTTGTAAACCTGATTTTAACGGCTCTCTTCCATTTTGTGTGGGTTAAGAATGAAAATGGTGGAGGGGTGTTGAGCGACATCGGAGGATTTAGCCTTCCCGAGTCGT
>JAFGNQ010000135.1 GCA_016926925.1 Candidatus Aminicenantota bacterium | reverse complement strand
TTGGGGATCGTTTTGACGAGTTCGGCATTTCCTATGAAATTTTCGAGCCTTGTATTCATAGAGGAAGCCATCTGCTGGACCAGAGCGTAGCGCTCCGGATGCACGGCCGAGTCGTCGAGTGGATTGGGCGCACCCGGTATGCGTAGAAATCCGGCCGCCTGTTCGTAGGATTTCGCTCCGATCCCGGACACTTTGCGCAATTCTTCACGTGAGGTGAATGGTCCGTTTTGGTCTCTGAAAGACACGAGATTGGCTGCGGTTTGCCGGCTCAATCCGGCTACATATTTGAGCAGCTCGACAGAAGACAGGTTGATGTCGGCACCGACAAGATTGACACAACTTTCTACAACATCTTCGAGAGCGGCTTTCAAGGAGATTTGGTTTAGGTCGTGCTGGTATTGGCCGACCCCAATGGATTTCGGGTCAACCTTAACCAACTCGGACAACGGATCTTGAAGACGTCTCCCGATGGAAATGGCTCCACGCACAGTCAGGTCGAATTCCGGAAATTCTTCGCCTGCAAGCTTGGAAGCACTGTAAACGCTAGCCCCCGCCTCGCTGATGATGACACATATGGGACGCCGGGATTCTGGAATTTCCTTAATGATCTTACGGACGAAGAGATCCGTTTCCCTGCCGGCGGTCCCATTTCCAATGGCGATGAGCTCTATCCTGTAATTTTCTATCATTGCCAGCAGAACGTTTTTCGCTTCCTCTTCATTGTTTTGAGGAGGATGGGGATAGACCGTGTGGTGTTCTAAGAATTTTCCCGTTCGATCCAATGCGACGGCCTTACACCCTGTACGGAACCCAGGATCAATGCCCAGAACCGGCTTGAGACCGGCCGGCGGAGCCAGAAGGAGCTCACGCAGGTTTGCAGCAAAGACATTGAAAGCCTCCTGTACCGCTCTTTCACGAAGGTCCCGGCGGATTTCAGTTTCAGTCGCAGGAAGGAGCAGTCGGTGGTAGCTGTCTTTAACCGTTTCTTTCAAAATAACCGATGCAGCGCTTCGCGGGTGGCGGATGAAACGTGATTCAAGATTCGACAGTATTTTTTCTTCCGGAAGACCTAGCTTTACGCTCAACACTTTTTCCCGCTCACCGCGCAGAAGAGCCAGGAATCGATGCGAGACGATCCGGTTCACCGGTTCTTTGAAATCATAATACATCTGGAATTTGGTTTTCTGTTCAGCATAATCTTTGCGACAGGATGAGACAAAAAAACCTTCCTTATATGTCAATTCCCTCATCCATTTACGAACTTCGGCATCATCCGATAATTCTTCGGCCAAAATGTCGGCAGCACCCTGGAGAGCTTTTTCGGGAGATCCGAAACCTTTTTCATCATTGATAAAACTGCGTGCATAGGAGACGCAATCAGCTTTCTCTTCACGAAGGCCGTATAGCCAGTGGGACAGAGGTTCTAAGCCCGCATCGCGTGCTTTTGAAGCTCGGGTGGTCTTTTTCGGTCTGTATGGGAGGTACAAATCCTCCAGCTCAGTCTTGTTCTTCGCAGAACGGATATTTTTCTCGAGTTCGGCAGTGAGCTTGCCCTGTGAAGTTATGGATTCAAGGATCGTCTTGCGCCTCTCATCCAGTTCCAGGTAATAATTGTATTTTTTATCGATGCTTCTAATGCATATCTCATCCAGGTTGCCTGTGTGCTCCTTTCTGTATCTGGCGATAAACGGAATGGTGGCACCTTCTTTGAGGAGATCCAGAGTGCCGGTCACTTGCTTGGGGCTTATGTCGAGTTCGAGCGATAACTGCTTGATGATATCCATTATGTTCGGCTCCAGACGTGTTTCAATGCGGACTCGGCACTATAAATCGGGGCTGATCGTAACTGTTCCTTAATATTCATGTTCGATTTTTTTATTAAGGATGCAATGGTATGATGGACCTTAGGCTCTGGGATGGTTGTTATCCTCCATATTCTTTTGCCCGGACATAGACCACTGTTCGTCCGGCTTCTTCATGGAATCTGAGCTCGAACTGGCCCGAATACCTGCGGATCAATTGATTGAGCTGTTTGAATCCGTAGGTCCGGGGATCGAATCCGGGATCCAGCTGTTGGAGATAAAATCCCATGGTGCCCAGATTGGCCCAACCGTCCTCTTGAACGGCCATGTCGAATGCTCCTTTAAGTAGAGGCACCGGGTCTATTTTCTTGGTCTTTGCGGTCTTCCTGTGGTCGTCCCTTTTTTCCTTGGAAACGGGCTCCATAGGTATCAGGTTTTCCGTATATATAAAAACATTGCATGCATTGACAAAAGGCTTCGGTGTCAATTCCTTGCCGATCCCCAAAACGAAATAGCCTTCTTCTCGAATGCGGGTGGCCAAGCGTGTGTAATCGCTGTCACTGGAGACCAGACAAAATCCGTCCACTTGATCGCTGTGCAGAATGTCCATGGCATCGATGATCATAGCACTGTCAGTGGAGTTTTTTCCCGTTGTATAGCGGAATTGCTGGATAGGTTGAATGGCGTTGATGTTCAGCGTATCCTTCCAGCCCTTCATGTTGGCCTTGGTCCAGTCGCCGTAAATACGCCTGATGGTCACGGAGCCGTGTTTCCCGGTTTCGGTCAACATCTTGTCAATCAGAGAAGGCTGAGCATTGTCGCCGTCGATCAGAAGAGCGATCTTGCTCATCGGCGTTTCATTCATTTGGTTCGTCATTTTTTCTCTCAAAATTGAATTTCGGTTTCATTATAACCTGTAACGAGAAGCGATGCCAGTTATTCTCATCTTGATTGGGGCACTCTCCTTAAAGGGCGCTCAAAAGTTTCCTTACCTGCTCTGCCTCTGGTGCGTTTGGAGCGAGCTTCAGAAATTACTGCAAATGGATAAGGGCTAAGTCTTTCTTCCGCATCTGGTTATAAGCGAGACCAAGCTCATAATGAGCATAAGCATGATCGGGTTCGATTTCAAGGTATTTGATGAAAGTCTTGCCCCGATAGTAGAGGGAATTTTTATGACCGGGATCAATCGATAAAGCTTGATCGAAACTGGCTTTTCCCTCTATGTTTTTGAATTGTTCGAAAAATGTTTTCCCCTGGCGAAAAAAATCATCAGCCGAAACCACTTGCTGTGAAATCGAAGATTTATGCTCTCCGACGGACGCGCAATCGATGCTTATCAGGACGACGAGAACAGTTATGAAACACCATGTTTTCCAATAAAAAGTGCCGGGCGCCCATCTTTGTTTGTACATTGAAGGATGGTCCCCAGGATTTGCCGAGTGTTTAAATCCTTTAAACGCTCCTCGAGCTTACATTTCGCTTGATCAAGTTACATATAGCTCAATTTATGAGTTTGATCAAGCGGATATTCGGAAATTGAGAATATCGAATCAACCGTTTCATTTCAATAATTGAGATCGGGTTTTGCGTACCGGAGAGGCATGTATTTTGGATCCCACATAGCGTTGGTGATCATGGAGAACAAGCGCTCATCGTCGGCTCGCAGACCCAATCCCGAATCGCGGGCGACTTTGGCTACTGCCATTGCGACCTTGGCCGACACCTCTCGAATTGCGGTTATCTTGGGCAGCACCTGCCCCTTCTCGCGGGCTTCCGCCGAGACCATATCACTCACAGCCCGGGAAGCCTCCATGAACATTCGGTCCGTGATCACGGGGGTGCCCGAGACCAGCGCTCCTAGACCCAAACCAGGAAATACGAAGAGGTTGTTGCACTGAGATATCGCTCTCATTTTACCGTTGACTTGAACCGGAGGGAATGGGCTTCCGGTTGCGCACAGGCCTCTTCCTTTGGTGATTTGAAACACAAGCTCCGGTGTGCACTCGGCTTTGGCCGTAGGGTTGGACAAAGGCAGAACCACGGGAGACGTCGTGTTGGCCGCCAATGCCGCCAGGACTTCCTCCGAGAAAGAATCCGGTTGTCCGGTGACCCCGATTAAAACGGATGCTTTGGCGTGTTTAATGGTATCGAGAAGCGTGATGGCGTGTGAGTCTGATAGTTTCCATGCTTCAACGAGACTCCGGGGTTTTAGCCAAGGCTTTTGCTCTTCGCTTACGTTCATCCCTTCCACGAGCAGCCCTGCTTGATCGACTCCAAAAATGCATTTTCTGGCTTCGGACTCGGTTAATCCCTCTCCGGTGAGCACATTTAAGATTTGATTGGCGATACCTATTCCTGCTTGACCCTGTCCAAAAATAACGATCTTTTGGTCTGTGAGCTTCTCTCTTTTTATCTTCATAGCCGACAAAAGCACGGAAGCGGTTACAGCACCTGTGCCCTGAATGTCATCGTTGAAGGAGCACATACGGTTCCGGTACCGCTCCAGAAGCGAAAAGGCATGGTGCTTGCCGAAATCCTCCCACTGGATGAGTGCATTGGGAAAGACTTTTCGAACTCCTTGGACGAATTGTTCGACGATCTGGTAGTATGCGTCTCCTGTAAGTCTTTTATGTCTTACGCCGATGTAGAGTGGATCTTTTAATGCCTCCTCATTGTTTGTCCCTACATCAATCAGTACGGGCAGGCAGTAGGCCGGATGAATACCGCCAGCTGCGACATAGAGCGTGCTCTTCCCGATGGGAATACCCATTCCACCAGCACCCTGGTCTCCCAAGCCCAGAATCCTTTCGCCGTCTGTGACTACGATGAGAGAGACATTGGCAAAGGGTGCGTTGGAGAGAACCTTCTCAATCTTGTGGATGTTCGTAGGAGTGATGTACAACCCGCGGGGACGCCTGTAAATATGGCTGAACCGCAGACAGGCCATTCCCACTGTCGGCGTGTAGACTATAGGAAGCATTTCCTCCAAGTGGTCGGATAGAAGACGGTAAAACAGCGTTTCCATCCTGTCCTGAAGCGAGATCAGATAAATGTATTTTTCCAGATCGGTGTTTTTTTCAAGGTAGTGGCCGTAACTGCGTCGGCATTGAATCTCCAGATTAGAAACACGTTCCGGATAAAGCCCCGCAAGCTCTAATGTCTCCCGCTCTTCCTCGGTGAAGGCTGTTCCTTTGTTGTATATAGGGTGTTCGACCAAACGCCTTCCCTTGAACGGCACTTCGATGTACTCTTCTCCGGTAAAGGGATCCCTCTGTTGAATGAATCTGAGCATGTCCACTCCTTTTTATGGCTTCAACGTCGCAAGAATAATTAATGTGCTCCCATTAGGAAAATGCTGAGGATGAATAAAAAAACAGCCTTTCACCCGTCTTTAAATGCCGGTCCCTGTTTTGTCCTTAAGGAAGCTCTCGTTTGAATGTAAAAAAAAATGCAAACCCTGTCAAGCGGAGGAACCGGCTTGTTCTTCACTCGAGCAAATGTACTGTGCCGATCAAATCCGTTTCGATCGCTTTCGAATGGAGAGGAAGTCCCCTCCCTATCCGAAGCTTGACTAAACGCAGTCATTCCTCAATAATTCCTGAGGTTGCTGCCAATTTTCATTATTTTTGGATTTTCTTAAATGCGAAGATGGTTCATTTATCTGATCATCGCAGCAGGAATCTACCTGCTTTACCGGATGGGAGGAAGAAAGGAGGCCCGCTCTCCGCTCGGCAAGCGTCTCAAAGAGACAATTTCGGTTCTTGTCTGGGCCTTGCTCACTGTTTACGTCCTTGCTTTTCTCTACTGGGTCTATACCCGGATATTCAAATAGCCTGAAAAATTCAATATTTCGCTGGAACTGTCGGACGCAAGACAGTATGGTTCACTTCCATATTGTGTGGAAAAGATGAGGTTTGAGGCATAAAAGAGAAATATACCTGAATATTTTCCAATCAATGCTCAATCAATACAGAATGGAAGCGACATTATCAAAATCTTTTCAAGGGGTTTTGTTTTTCGATCGAGCCGATCCAGCAAAAGAGGAACTTATTCCGTATCCTTTCCGTCTATATTTTCGAAGCTTCGTTTTGTCATGGAGGTATGCTCATGAAATTTAAAAAAGCCTGTCGTTCCGGAATTGTCGTGATGGTATTGGCCTTCATTGTCTCATGTACTCCGGAAAAAGCCGGTGAAACTTCACATCCGGGAAGGATCCTTCTCGAGCCTGCAACCGATACGGATGGGCTCGTCAAAATTCTTCTCTATTACGATATGGAGGGGGTGTCCGGCCAGAATGTCCTCAGGTCCATCGATTTCGGAAACGATGATTATTTCCAGGCAAGAGAATGGCTAACCGACGACGTGAATGCCGTTATCGACGGCTTATTTATGGGTGGCGCGGATGCTGTCGATGTCGTCGATGCCCATGGAAGTTTCAACCCTGAGCCGGATATTCTGCTGGATAGAATGGATTCCCGGGCCGCAATGATGTATAAGGACAAACCCTTTCGCCCCTATGTGGACCTCGTTGAAGAAGGGAGATACGATGCGATCGTACTCGTCTGCATGCATTCCAAAACCGGAGGAGGCGGTTTTGCATCCCACACAATCAACTTTGGAATGGACTGGATCCTCAATGATATGTCCCTCAATGAATCCGAAATTTTTGCCTATTCATGGGGCCGTGTTCGAACTCCTTTGATATTTGTCTCCGGCGACGATAGATTGGAAGAGCAGCTGGCATGGATGTCATGGCTGGAGTATGTCAGAGTAAAAAAGGCCAGAGGTGCCGATAACGCAGAACTCAGACCTGCTGCGGAAGTCCATAAAGAAATGCGCGAATCCGCAGAGCGTTCTGTTCGCAATATAGCCCGGAGCAAAGCCGTAAGGCTAAAGGAACCTATAAAAGCTCAGCTCAGGGCGGTTCCGCCTGCAGATTTGAGCGCCCTCGAAAGTGTTCCCGGTCTGAATTATCACGACCAGACAGCGGGCTTCACTGCCGCCACATTTCTGGAAGCCTACGATGGAATCCGGGGGCTGATGAGAATTGCCTGGCTCGGCTATTTTGATATTCTCATGAACAGCCTTTTCCAAAATGAAAATGGACGAGCGGTATTTAACGGCTTCAAAGAAGAGCTTTTCACTGTATGGGCGGACGTCGAATCCGGCCGGTGGCTGCCACCGGCGCCGCCGGAAATAGGAACACCCGCAAAAAAATATTTTGGCTCTCAATGATCCTTTGATTCCTCCGAACATTCACAATAACTGCTGCTCAGCCCGTTTTTCATGGGGAAAAACTCGTTAGGATTTCGAGCCCGTTCTTACAGGAGAAGAAATCCCGGG
>JAFGNQ010000002.1 GCA_016926925.1 Candidatus Aminicenantota bacterium | reverse complement strand
CTGGGTAATTGATAAAAACCACTGACACATTAATTGCCAAGACACTTATATTCTAAGGTCACCATTTTTTATAAACGATCCAGGCTATTGAGGTCGATTGATCTCGACCTCCTCATAGGAAGATATATAGAGTACCGGATTCCCGATTTTGAAATCTTCGTCGAACATTGAGCTGTTGACGATTCCATCCATATCTTTTCCCACCGGGAGTTCCAAATAATTGAGCAGAGTGGGGGTGATGTCGATAAGCCGCATACCCTCGACTTGCTTTCCATGGGCGATGTTTTTACCGTAGAAATAGAACACCCCTTCGGGTGCGCCTTCGTGATGAGCCGAAACGGCGGCATCTCCGAATATCCAGTGCAGCAACCTCTTCCACACCGGGAGCGGCTCTATACCGTGCGGCGAATAGACCAAAATGAGTTCATCTTCTTTCATAGAAGCCAGATGCTTGCCGATGATCTGGTCATAGAACTTGTAGTAATTGTCGATAACGGAGCCGTATCCGGTGATTTCCTCTTGCTCGATGGCACCGAACATATCCGGGAAATTGTATTTATAGAAATAGGACTCCACTAAATTCAATCCCACCAGGAGGAGGTAGCACAACTGGGGTCCCATCTCTACCTTTTCTTGCATGAACCTCTCATCTCTGTCCATGTCGCACAGAAGTGCCTGTTGCAGACAAGCTCCGATTTCCAGGTTTTCGAACCTGTAATCTTTCATGAACCTGTTGAAGGCGGCTTGGACATTTTCGGATGGGGCGGAGACATTGCCGCAATAGAGCGGATCCTGTTTTAGGTAGCTGATTCCATTTTCTTCGAATATTTTCCAAATATCCTTAATGAAATATTTGGGTGATCTGGGAAATGATTCGAGAAGGCCGATTCTCCGTAACAGTGTAAAAAAGATAAAGCGCGGGATAACCTCGATTTTCTGTGGAATGTAAAGCAGTCGATGCGTCGCTGGGGAGAATTCGTTATGTTTGGCCGGGAGCTTTCCCGTGTTGACACTCGTATTGAGCACGATCAGGTCGTTGGGCGAAAAGCTCTCCAGCCTTCCCCAGCTTCCCTCTTCCATCAGCCAGGCGAAATTGGGTAGCTTGTCCTGGTTGATAAGCGGTATGATGAAATCGAAGCTGAGGCCCTGCATGCCGATTATCGTGACTTTCTTATCGATGGACTTCGCCTCGAGCCGGGCGACTTTTTCCGAAATAACGGGAGCAGGGAAAGTCGTCCTGAGATAGACGGAATAGCCTATTATAGCCCCGAAACAGAGGAAGTATGCGGCTAAAATCATTTTCTTTTTTTTGTAGTAAAGATATGCGTAGAGGAAGATCGCCCCCAGAAATACGAGGAAGAGAAGGACAAGGAATTGCGTTTCGAGAAGATTACCGATCTCAGGACTGAAAAAGGAGGCGAAGTTTTTCATGTTTTGCCGCAGGATCACGAGAAAAAAAGCGAGAACCAGTGAGAAGCTGATCATGAGAAACGAGGGGGAGATGAGCTTAATTTTGTAACTTCCTACCGAGAAAAACTGACTTATGAAAAAAACGCTGATGCAGGCAAACGTAATGAGAATCCCGTAGGTTACGGAATTGAACAAAGTGAATTGACCCAAAAGAATGAAGCTGAAATCGATCTTGCAGTTCAAGTCCAGAATCAGAAGGGCTAAAAGTCCGCTAAAAAACAGGCCGCTTATCAGGGAATTCAGCAGGACTTTGAGGAATTTCATATACGGAAAAAGTATCATGTATCGCCGTATGCGTCAACATAGCTGCATCACTTTTACATAATAAAGAATTGGGAGATGATTTCATTTGTGTTTCATTTGCTGCAGCGGGATTTGGGCTGTTTATAGATATGTTGACCCTAATGGCAGAAATACTTAAGATAAAGACAGTGGACAATCCGGTCATAGCGCTGCTGACAGATTTCGGTGATGAGGATTTTTTCGTCGCTTCTTTAAAAGGGGTAATTGCCGGGATCAATCCCTTGGCGCGTACGATCGATATCACACACCGAATTCCATCTTTCGATACTGCGGCTGCAAGTTTTGTTCTCTTTGCCGCCTGCAGCTATTTCCCTCCTAAAAGCGTTTTTTTAGTCGTCGTGGACCCTGGAGTCGGCTCCGGCCGGAAAATTCTGCTCGTAGAAACAGCCCGGTATTTCTTTATCGCTCCGGACAACGGGGTGTTGAGCTTGGTCTTGGAGAACGAGCAGGTCGTCCAGGCCAGGGAAATAACCAATTCCGAATATTTTCTATCCGATATCAGCCGCACATTCGAAGGAAGAGACAAAATGGCTCCCGTGGCTGCTTGGCTTACCACCGGCATCCCTTGTGAGAAATTCGGAGCGGAAATCACATCTTTTAAAAGAGAGAGGGGCACGATGCCCGAAGTTAGAGGAAAAGATGTGATAGGGTCGATTCTTTATATCGATAAGTTCGGGAATGTCATCACGGACATACCCGCTAAAATGATCGAGGGGATTGTTCCTCAGCCGATCGGCCGTTCTGTGGCCTTGAAGTTCCGGCGCCGGAATACCGGGGGTTTCGATCCTATGAAAAGCTATACGGTGGTTGTCCGTAAGACTTATGACACGGCCGATAAAGGAGATCTTCTCATTCTTACGGGAAGCTTGGGCTTATTGGAACTGGCAGTGAAAGAGGATTCTGCTGCAGACAGGCTCGGCATAAGAGCCGACGATGGAATCACTTTGAGTTTTTTGTCTGTAGAGTCAAACGTATAAGACATGGATTATATAGAAGGGACCATCGATTCCATCGTTTATTACAGTCCGGATACGGGATACCATATCTGCCGCTTCGCTCAAGAAGGACAGGAATCCATAACCATTGTCGGCACCTTTCCTCCTCTCACTCCCGGAGAAGTATTGAAGGTCAAGGGCAAATGGGAGCTCAATCCTAAGTTCGGCAAGCAGTATCGGGTCGAAAGCTTCTTCCCCATACTTCCTTCATCTG
>JAFGNQ010000134.1 GCA_016926925.1 Candidatus Aminicenantota bacterium | reverse complement strand
GAATCGGACTTCTGTCGTGTAATTCCCGATTTTTTGGTCAGCCAAACAATGCAAGATTTGATCCATTTGGTCCTTCGATGATGGCATTATGAAGTCCCTTTATCACAATCAAGTTTTTTTTAAAAGAATTTTAAACATTTGAAAAGGATCATCAAGGTTTTTGAAGGAAGTGATGCCATTTGCGTGATGTGCTGTTGGAAATCCATCTATTCAAAACGCAAAGAATCGATTGGATTGGCAACAGCGGTTTTTATGGATTGGTAGCTCACTGTAATCAGAGCGATGCATAAGGCGAGAATTGCCGAAACAAAGAACATCCAGAGTTTGAGATCTGTACGGTAGGCAAAATTTTGAAGCCATCTGTTCATCGTTACATAGGCGATGGGCCAAGCAAGCGCATTGGCTATAAGCAGCCATTTTACAAATTCTTTGGAAAGAAGGCCGACGATCCCTCTGACTGAAGCACCGAGCACCTTGCGAATACCGATTTCTTTCGTGCGCTGTTCCACTGTATAGGATGCCATCCCGAAAATGCCCATGCAGCTGATGAAGAGGGCCAGAAGCGAACAGATGGTGAATAAATTCCCGAGCCGCCGCTCGAAACTATAGTACCTTGCGAACTCCTCGCTGACAAAAAAATATTCAAAGGGATATTCAGGGGCGAACTCCTTCCACTTGTTCTCGAGAAAAGCGAGCACCGGCGAAATCTCCTCGTATCGGATTTTTAAAGATAGAAATCCGACCTGAAATCTGTTCAGCGCCAGAATCATGGGTGCGATCTTATACTGCACGGAGTCATAATGGAAGTCTTTGACAACACCGATAACCCTGCCTTCGATATCGCTGTCTTCCTGGCTGATCCGTTTCCCGAGAGGATTGGCCCACCCGAATTTATTTACGGCTGTCTCGTTCAATATAAACGCATGATGAGCATCCGTTGCGAATTCTCTCGAGAAATTTCTGCCACTGATCACATGAATTCCAAACGTTGGGATGAAATCATAATCGATGAATAAGGTATCCAGATGGACGGCTTCGTCTTTTGGAAAGCCTTCAGGAATATACGTTCGGCCGGCACCCGTACCACTCGCCGGCGTTCCGAAAGAGGCGCTGGCATTTATTATGAAAGGATGATTCAAGATATCTCTTTTGAATGCTTCAATTTTATCTTCTGTTGCGTTGACTCGAAGAGGCATAGCCAGAACCTGTTGTGCGTCAAAGCCGAGATCTTTGGTCTTCATGTAATGCAGTTGGGTGTAGACGACCAGTGTGGCAATGATGAGGATAATGGAAGTCGAGAACTGCACGACCGTAGATATGGTGCGGAAAGATATGTTTTTATTTCGTTTGGGCCATTCTTTTTTTAGGACCTTAACGGGTTGAAATGCCGAGAGGACGAATGCGGGATAACTTCCCGACAGGAATCCGACAAATAAAGTAATGGTCAATAAGCCGGGAACTAGAGCCGGATCGTGGATCAGGTTAAAAGTCACCCCACCTCGAATGATCTGATTGAATTTGGGTAGAACGAAAAAAACAAGCCCGGTCGCTCCTATTAAGGACAGGAAGGACGTCAAAACCGACTCTGTGAAAAATTGCCGGATCAATTGAATTCTGCGCGCTCCCACGACTTTTCTTATCCCGACTTCTTTTGTGCGGTTCGATGACCGGGCTGTGGCCAGATTCATGAAATTGATGCAGGCAATCAAGAGAATAAAAAAGGCTATGGTGCCATAGGCATACAAATATTCCTTTTCAGTTCTTCTGGCGATATCATAGTTCGATGTGGAAAAATGGATCTCATTCAAAGGCTGGAAATGAAGAACATATCGGTCGTCTTCAGCGGGAATGTGCTTCTCTATAAAAGAAGCCAATCGGTTGGAGATGTCCTCAGGCTTGATCGCTTTTTGAAGCAGGGCGTAAGTGTAATCGTTGGAAAACCGGTCCCAGTAGTTCCCCTTGACTCTTTCCGTATTGTTCAGAGAAGAAAAAGACGCCAGGATTTCAAATTGCAGGTGAGAATTTTTGGGAATTTCCTTTAATACACCGGTGATTCTGTAATCCTCTGTATCCTCGAGAGATATGCTTTTTCCCACAGGATTGTCATTGCCGAAATATTTCCTGGCGATTTTTTCCGTGATGACGATGGATTGCGGTTCGATGAGAGCTGTCTTAGAGTCCCCGGCCAATAGCGGGAATGAGAATATATCGAACACATCGGCATCCGCGTAATACACATCTTCATAAAATGTTTTGTCGCCGATTCGCAGCAGTTTTCGACCTCCTGCGGAAAAACGTGCGGCTTTGCTGACCTCACTGAGGTCACTCTTAAGTGCAGGGGCTAAGGGAAGAGCGGATAAGGGAACGATCTCGGCTCCCTGTGTCAAGTCAAGTTCGGATAGAATGCGATAAACACGGTCTTTGTTTTCATGGAAATTATCAAAGCTCAACTCATAGCGGATGAACAAAAGGATTAATATACAGGCAGCCATACCGATCGCGAGGCCGGAAACTTTAATGAAGGAATAGCCTTTGTGTCTTCGGAATACCCGTAATGCAATTTTTATGTGGTTTTTAATCATTCCCTCTCTCCAATACATGAAATTATAATAGAAGACGCTCAAGAAACTGTGCCGGTATTTTGGGTAGAGAAATATCAGTCATCCGTCTCTCTGTATATCTATACGTTGATTGGATAAATTAAGTCACTCTTGGATAAAATATTTTCTGGGGTTAGGTTGAGAAATTCAGGCAGGTCAGATTTTCGTGCTGTCGAACCCGAAAAGCGATTTGAGCTTGGCAGCGACACTGTCCGATATGGAATAAAACGTAGGCAGAAAGATCAGCGTAAAAAAGGTCGATGTGGTCAGTCCTCCGATGATGGCAACGGAAATAGGGGCCCACATCTCCGCCCTGCGTCCTGCGGCCGGGAAAAACTGGGGAAGAAGGAAGGGCAGAGCCAGGGGAAGCACTCCGAAAATAGTGGTGATGGCGGTCATGATGATCGGCCGCATCCGGTCTTTTCCTCCCTGGATGATGGCCTCGATCTTTTCCATCCCGGATTTGCGCAGGGTTCGGATATGATCGATGAGGATGATCCCGTTATTGACAACGATTCCGAACAGAGTGAGCAATCCCAGATAAGATGTCGTGTTCATGGTGATCTTAGTTAAGGTGAAGAATACCGCCACTCCGAAGAGAGCCAACGGTACGGTCAAGAGGATCGTTAAGGGATGAACGAAGGATTCAAAAAGCGAAGCCATAATGATATAGATGAATACAATAGCCAGGATGATAGCCAGGTTGGATTCCTGCTGAGATTGCTGGAAACGTCGCCATCCTGAGCCCAGACTCCATGTATAACCTTCAGGAAAAGAGATGGTGCTCATGACCTGGCGGATATCCCGTGATATGGCCATCATTCCTTGTGTTTTGGTATTGATGCGAATGATCAATTTCGATTTCTTGTTCTCTTTACGGATCGAGGTCGATCCCAATCCGTGAGATATGGTCGAGACAGCCGAGATGGGAATTCTTTTCGATTGTGTCGAAAGACTGATATTTCGAAGATCCTCCTCGCTGAATCCTTTTTCTCCTTGGATTTTTAAAACGATGTCGATCTCTCGGTTTTCCGTCTTGAACTTACCGATAGGACGCTCAGAGATAGCAGCTGAGATTGTCTGAGCTATCATGCGGCTGTTTACTCCTGAGCTTTCCGCTTTTTTGCGGTCCACCTGAACTGTGAGTTGTGTCTCTCCGCCCTCCAAGTCGCTGGTGATGTCTTCGACGTTGGATACGCTCCGGAGCCGTTCGATGACCATAGGAGCCAGCTCCGTCAGTGTCGCATAGTCCAGGCCGATGAGTTCCACCTGGATTCCATGGTGATGCCCATGACGCCCGTATTGTTGGCCGTATTCGTATTCGATGCCGGCAAGCTTGGGCAGAAGCTCCTTGAGTCTCTCTTTGATATCTGTGACAGATGGGCCTTTTTCCTCTAGAGCGAGTTCCAACGATCCTTGGAAGCGGCCCTGCCGCACGTCATTCACGCCGAAATCCGTCGAAAGATGCTTGAGTGCAAGCTCTTGCTTGCGAGAGAGGAGCAGCTCTTCATAGTTGGTGAAGAGCTGCTTTATCTCTTCCAAGGTGAAGCTCTGCGGCATATAGACTGAGATATCGATTTCTCTCTCATCGCTGACCGACATGAATTCCTGTTCAATGTTTTTAAGTAACTGGAAGGAAATAAAAAATATCCCGAAAGCCGATACGACCACAAGGAGCTTGGTCTTCCAGCTTTTGATGGTGAATCCGATGATCCTCCTGTAAATCGATGTCAGTTTGACCAGCCACCATGCTTTTTCCTTTGCTTTTCCGGATAGAAGGCGGCTGCTGGCCAAAGGAATGAAGGACAGCGAAACCAGCAATGAGGCGATCAGTGCCAAAGAAATAGTCAATGCGAAGTCTCCCATCATACGGCCGAATCCCGACTGCGACATAAAGCCTAAAGAGATAAAAACCACAAGTGTGGTCAAGGTGGAGGCCGTAACCGCCAGAGCTACCTCACTTGCACCCTTGATGGAAGCATTCATTGGAGAAAGATTTTTTTCCTGACGCAAGCGGAAAATATTCTCCAAAACAACGACGCTGTTGTCCACCAGCATACCCACGGCCATCATCAGTCCGCTCAATGAGATGATATTGATAGTGACATTCGTGTTGGAAATGGCACGATAGAGATACATAAAACTGAAGGTGAAAACCATAGCCATGGGAATGGCGGCTGCGATAATGATAGTGGTTCGGAATTTTCTCAAAAAAAACAAAAGGACAAAGACGGCCAGAAGTCCACCGATAATCCCGGAAAGGGTCAAGCTGTTGAGGCTTTTGATTATATCCTCGGATTGGTCGCGGTAAAAGACGAATTTCATATCTTTGAGATCGGGATTCGTTTCCTTGATGCGTGCCAAGGTAGTTTTGACACTTTTGCACACATCAACGATATTCGCATTGGAAGCACGGTAGATACCGAAACGCACGGTTTCGTTACCGTCCAAACGGCTGAAGTCTTCTTTGACTGGATAATCGTAGGTTACGCGGGCGACATCGCCGATGGTCAGGCCTTTTTCACTCAAGGGTAGGCTTTTTACTTCTTCGAGAATCTTCAATTCCCCTGGAATTCGGGTCACATAGCGCGTGGCGCTGTCTTCGACATAACCGGCGGACACGTTGATGTTGTTGTTGCGGATGGTATCGATCAGGTCCATGATGCGGATGGAAGATGCGTAGAAAACATCGGGCTTGAGGTAGATGGTCAGGTCCTTGTTGCGGATTCCACGGATATTAACACTGGCCACACCTCCGATGCGTTCCAGCTGCTGCGTGATGTAGTTTTCCGACCAGTAGTACAGGTTTTCCAGGTCGCCGGGCAGTGACAGGCTGAAGTTGATCACGGGCCGATCGTTAAAGGAAAATCTTCTTATTCGGAAATATTCGATATCGTCAGGAAGTTGATTCCGTATCTGATCGATCTTATCACGGATCTGCATAGTGGCTAAATCCATGTTAGTCCCTGTCTTGAACTGCATATGGATCCAGGTGGAATCCGATGCGGAAGTGGAGCTTATTGTTTCTAGATTGTTGATAGTGGACAGGATGTCTTCCAATGGCCGGGTTATAGTCCTCTCGACTTCCTCTGGTGAAGAAGACGGGTAGGGGACTTGTACCATCAGGCCGGGAAAGGTTGTGTCGGGCATCATCTCGAGAGGCAGCTTGACAATGGAAATCACCCCGATGGTGATGAAAACAAGCATGGCCACGATTACGGAAACAGGCTTTCTGATTGAAAATTCGGGCAGATTCATGGTTTTTTCTGAGTGGCCTTTTCAAAACTGAGGGCCGATTTCGCATTCCTCAAAAGATTCATGAGACGGTTTTCAACGACAGCCTCCGATGTTTCCCTGACTGCTATGCTGTAGACCAGCGGGATGAAAATAAGCGTGAGAAAAGTTCCGAAAATCAGGCCTCCGATCAGAGTCAAAGCCAGAGGAATGCGGATTTCGAATCCTTCCTTGAAATCCAGTGCCATGGGCAGCAGGCCCAGGACCGTCGTGATCGTTGTCATCAGGATAGGACGCCAGCGTACCCGTGCAGCGGTCTTGATGGCTTCCATCTTGGGCATCCCTTCCTTTTGCAGTTTCCCGATATAGTCGACGAGCACAATGGCGTTATTAACGATAATACCGGAAAGGATGATCAGACCTATGAGGACAATGACGTTCACGGACATGCTGAATACAAGCCCCACGATGACGACACCAATAACACCTAGGGGAATGGTGAACATGATGATGAAAGGTTTCTTGAAGGATTCGAACTGTGAGGCCATGACTAGGTAGACCAAAAAAACAGCCAAAAAAATGGCGAAAATCATGGAGGAAAAGGCAACGTCCTGTTCCATGCTCTGTCCGGCCAGGTAGATTGAAGTATCGAGGGGTACAGCGATGGCAGCAGCGGCTGTCATGACTTTTTGTTTGGCGTCATTCAACGATATTCCTGAAATATTCCCGGTGATGACTGCAGACTTCTGCTGTAGAATCCGGCGGATTTCCGCCGGGCCTTCCATAATTCGTATCTCGGCCAGAGCTTTGAGCGGCACCATTACATCCATACCGTTACGAACATTGATACGTTCGATTTTCTCTATACGATCCCTGGAATCTTCAGAAAGACGCACTCTGATGTCCACTTCGCGGTCGCTCTCGATGAAACGGGTGGCGACATCGCCTTCGATCTTATTCCGTATCTGGGTGCCTACGGTATTGATGGTCATGTTCTGAGATGCAAGGACTGCTCGGTTGAAGATAATCTGAATTTCCGGGTAGCCCTCTTCCATGCTCGATTTTGTATCTATGATTCCAGCGATGCCCCTGAGTTTCTCCAGGAGTGCATCGGAGACTTCTTTGATCGAGTCAAGATCGTTTCCAGCAACCACGATTTCCAGAGGAGCTTTGAAGGAAAACAGGCGGGGTTTGTAGACCTTGATTTTGGTTGTAAGGAATTTTCCCAGATCGGTTCGAACGCGGGCCATGATCCGGTCCTCTTTTTTCCCCAAAATTCCGGATTTCAGTCGGATCGTAAACTCGGAAAGGTTTTCTCTCTCTTCCTGGAAGGAAATGCCGCCTCGGGATCCTCTTCCGATGAGCTCATAGATGCTTTCTATATCTTCATATTTTTTCAATACCTCTGACATGTCACCGATGATGGCTGCGTTTTCCTTAAGAGACGTTCCGGGCCGGAATTCCACGTTGATCAAAAACTCTCCTTGCGAAATGCCGGGAATCAATTCCCTCCCCATGAAGAGGCTCAAAAAAATACACAGGAAAAAAAGAGCGACAACAATGCCGACGATGATTTTCCTCCGGGCAAAGGTAACATCTTGGGCTTTTTTATATGAAACATAGATTTGATCATATACCCTGTCGAAAGGCTTGAACAGAATTTTGAGCCCCTTGCTTAACCTCTCTTTGGATTCTTTCCGCCGCAGAGATGCACTGAGCATAGGAACGAGAGTCAAAGAAACGGCCAGTGCGGCTAAAAGAGAATAGGTCACGGTCAAGGCCATATCTTTGAACAACTGTCCTGCAATGCCTTCCACGAAAACGATCGGGAAAAAAACCGCTACGGTAGTGAATGTGGAGGCGGTCACTGCACCGGCCACTTCGGAGGTCCCTTTGAGTGCGGCATCGTAAGGGCTTTCCCCGTTTTCCCGGTAGCGCTGGATAGACTCCAACACCACGATAGAACTGTCTACAAGCATTCCGATTCCTAAAGCAAGTCCGCCGAGTGAAATGATGTTCAGCGTGATCTTCGATGTGTACATTAGAAAAAAGGTTATGATGATGGAGATGGGGATAGCGGCGCCGATGATCAAGGTGCTTCGGAAATTTTTCAGGAAATAGAGCAGTACCATGATGGCCAAAATGCCGCCGATGAGGGCAGTCTGTTTGACTTCTTGTATCGTATTTTTTATGAATTTGGCCTGGTTGGTGATGATGAGATAGTCCATTTTGCGAGGTTTGAGGATGTTCTCCTGGACCGTCTTCAATCTTTCAGTCACGGCATTGGCCACGGAAACCGTGTTGGCATCCGCCGCTCTATAAATAGCCGCTTCGATGCATTCGCGGCCGTTGATGCGTGAGATAACTTTGCGTTCTTTGTGGCCGCGATAAACGTCGGCAATACTTCCCAGAGTGATCTGAACATTTCCCCGTCTGTCGATGATGATGTCTTTGATCTCCTCGACGGTCTGAAACTGATTGATGGTCCGGACGAGATATTGGCTGTCTTTTTGCTTTAAAATTCCAGCGGATAGATTTATGTTTTCCTGCGCTAGTCTGTTGGCGACAGTGGTTATAGGGATGTTGAGCAGGCTGAGTTTTTGCTCGTTGATATCGATATGGATTTCATCTTCCAGACCGCCGGATATGGAACAGGCGGCAACGCCCTCAATGCTCTCCAAGGCTTGTTTGACTTCTCTTTCCGCGATATATCGGATGCTGGCCAGGTCTGTATCTCCTGTCAGACCCAGTTTCATGATGGGTTCCTCGTTGGGATCATAGCGGAGGATGATCGGTTTTGTAGCCCCGGTAGGAAGCCGCAGGAAATCCAGTTTCTCTCTGAGTTTCAGTGTTGCGAAGTCCATGTTGGTGTGCCAGGCGAATTCAACGGTAACCTCAGAGAGTTCGGCTCGGGATATGGATGAGATGCGGACGACATTATCCACAACGCCGCAGGTTTCCTCTATGGGTTTGGAGATGATGTTTTCAATTTCCGAAGGAGCCGTCCCGGGATATTCTGTTTGAATGGTTAGCGTGGGGTAGGATATCTTAGGGAGCAGATTCAGGTTCAGTCTCGAATAGGAAATGGAGCCGAAGATTACGGCCGCAACTGCAAACATGAAAACGGTTACCGGGCGGTTGATGGAGAATTTGACGATCTTCATTGAACTACGTCGACTCTTTGGCCGTCTTTGAGTCCTTCTATACCCACCACCACGATGATCTCTCCTTTTTCAAGGCCGGAGATCACCTCCACATCGTCTTCTTCGGTCAACCCGAGAGCCACTTCCCGTTGAGACACAGCTCCCTGTTTCAAGACGAAAACATAGGTCTTGTTCTGTTTGTAAAGGATGGATTTTCTTGGAATAACCACCAGGTCTTTTTTCACCCCTGTAACGATCCGGACCTCGACGAACATACCCGGTTTTAGCCGGAGAGATTCGTCGAAAACTTCGACAGTGACTTTGACGGTTCCGGTTTGGACATCGATACGGGGATTGATGAGCTTAACATTTCCCATAAAAACTGTTTCTTTCAAGACCTCGGTCGTAACTTCGGCGGGCATTTGTGTTTCGATCGACGGAGCATCGGATGCAGGAACGAATACACGAACCAGTAGAGGCTTGAAATCCTCGACAGTGTAAACCTGCTGGTTGGCAGTGACACGGTCTCCCACTTCGATCAGGCGCTCTGTGATGTAGCCTTCAGAGAGAGCCCGAATCTTTGTCCAGTTGAGCTGGAGCTGGAGGTTTTTAAAATTTTCGGTCTTGTTTTGGTGATCCAACTGCCTTTGTTTGTACTGGGCCTCTTGAGTCTGGAATTCCTGCTGCGAAATGAGATCGCGCTTGATCAATTCCTGGTTCCGTGTGAAGTTATTCTTTGCTTCTTCCAGGCTGAGTTCGGCCTGCTCCAGTTCGATCTTTGCCTGTTCGTGGCTTATCTTGATTTCCGTGTCGTCAAGAAAAGCTAAGATATCGTTTTCTCTGACATAGGCGCCCTCTTCCTTGATGATCTTCTTAACGTAAGCGGGCAGTCGAGAAAAAATCTCGACTTTCCTTTCCGGTTCCACGACTCCATTGAGAACCAGATAGGAATTCAGATTCTGCCTTTGCACGGGCTCCACACTCACGGGCGTGGCTGCAAGGTCGGCGCCGGGAAAGCTTCCGCCTTTTAATTGAGCCAGGATTTCAGGTATCTTATCCTCGGGGATTCGGCCGGATTTGATGTCTTCTTTTACCCGATCGGGGATATCCAGTTTGTCGATGTCGATATCCCCGCCGCGTTTAGTCACGGGCGTTTTTATTGCTTCGGATTGAGCATCCGCATTCGGGGAATTCTTGCTGTCTCGATGTGTTGCTTGGGCATTACCATCCGTTCGTTTGATCCCGTTTTCTGGTTTTCCACAACAAACGGCAAAGATTATGGAAGCGCTCAGTATGATTACCCTTAGTATTCGCATTGTTCCTCACATGAGTTTCATTAATGGTTATCTTCCATTTTTATAAATTGCAGGGTCTAAAAAAGTTCATTACACCCTATCGATCATTAAATTAGACGGAAGAATGTGAATTTTCTTCCAATCTTTCACCAATTCTAGGGACGACAAAAAGGATTCTCATTATTCCCGCCTGGAAAAGACTCTTGCTAGAAAGAATATTTCATCTTAACAACAAAGCCTCTTCCCGGGGCATCTACACCTGATTCATCCGCCGAAGCCCGGTAAGTCTGGTCGAGGATATTTTGCGTAACGGCAAGGAACGTGAGGTTATGATCGACTTTGAAGCCGAAAATGATATCCAGAAGAACATATGCGTCCGTAGCCACCTCTAAAGGTCCGGGATCATTCTTAGCCCAGGAAAAGGTGATCTGCGGTTCCGCCCAGAACCTTCCCGGCGAGTATTTTCCCCAAAGAGTCAGGCGTGTGGGCGGGATGTAATTTAACGCCGCGTCCGTTTTTTCCTCCTTTCCCACCATATGATGAAAGTTCAGGAAAAACCCCAGGTTTTCCTGCAAATCGATATAGAATTCGCCCTCGATTCCGGTGACATGCCCGTGTGTCAGATTCCGGTAAAAATATTCTTCGTCTTCGATGCTGCCGTATTTCTCGATCATGCGGTTGATGGAATTGTGAAAACCGTACACCGAGGCAAAGAATTTTTCGTGCAAGTATCTGAGCCCGATGTCGGAATTGAAAGCGGTCTCAGGTTTCAAGTCGGGGTTGCCGAATACGGTCCCGCGTCCTGTCAAGCCGGTGTAGAAGAGTTCGCTTATTGTCGGAAAACGAAAGGCGCGGCCCATATTCGCAAGCAACGATAACTTCGGAGTGAGGTGAACGATTGATCCGGCATAAATCGAAATGAATTCATCCTCTTGGGAAATGCGCTGTCCATCCATCTCCACATTGCTTGTGGCGATGGTATCGAAACGTCCCCCGGCATTGAGCTGAACGGAATCGGAAATCAGAATCTTATCGTCGATGTAAAAACCGAAACTGCTCCTTCCGGCATCCTTTAAGGATGTCTCAGTGATCTGTTGGGTAATACGGCCTGTATCATCGAACCTGGAATCGGTGTTTTGGTCGTTGACATTCGTCTGGCCGAAGAAATCGAAGCCAAAGTTCAGCGTATGCCTAACACCTAAGGATTTTCCGCCGCGCACTTTAAAGCCGAAATTCGTTCCTTGAACCCTAGCTATGTTTCTCTTGCTCAAGATCAAGTCTTCGTCCCTCAGGTTATCTCCCTGAGTTTCAAGTACGCTGTGGAGGACATACAGGCTGGTGTTCAGGTTGTCGAGAAATGCGACATTTTTCCGGTTGTATCCAATGGTAAAAAGCGCGTTGGTCTCTTCCGGATACCATCTTGGCTTCAGAAAAGACGTCGGGCTCGGCTTGCCTATATCCGCACCTTTGTAATGCAAGAAAGTTGCAAAGAATTCGGATTTCTCGCTTTGCCTGTTCAGTTTGAAAAGAAGGTTGTAGTCCGAATACCGCGACCATTCGACCGTGCCCGCAGGTGCAGAGTAGTCATCCGCTTTTTTCCCGTTTGCCCCGACCATGAGCCCCCATTGTCCCAGCGAACCGCTGATCAGAGCATTTGCGGCTCTCTCTTTACGGGCTGTATTGTAGCTAAGAGAAAAATTTCCTTTCAAAGGGGAATAAGCGCTGGGGCTTTGAGTGATGATGTTGATGATGCCCCCGACCGCACCCGATCCATGAAACACGGAATAGGGTCCGCGGTTGATCTCAATCCGATCGATATCTCCAAGGCTGATAAACGATGCACTGGCTCCGATACGCCTTTCCGAAGTGATGCGCACACCGTCCATCAGGAGAAGGATTCTGTGTTCGGCCAACCCCCGTATAGAGGGAACCATTGAGTAGCCGCCTTTTCCCACAGCCGTCAATCCTGGAACCTTGGTCATGGATTCGGCGATGTTGGACGAGCCCATTTCCGTTAAAACGCTGTTGGGCAGGATGGTTCTGTGGGAGGGAAGATTGATGTCGATGATCGAATCCGCCTCCGCCGTTACAGTAATCTCCTCTTTTATGGTCCGTAGGATGGGGTTTTTTGCCTTTAAACAGACTTCGATCAGATGAGCGGAGCTCTGATTACCTGATACAACCGTTACCGTCTGAGACATATAATCGGGATGGGAAAAAATCAAATCGAATTCTTTTTTTCGCGGATTTTTTAACACAAAAACTCCGTCCTTGCCTGTTTGGGTGAAAAAAATAAAGTTTCTAACCGTCACCTTCACATTTGCCAAAGGCTTTCCTTCATCGTCACAGACACGGCCTTTAATGACTTCCGATGATATTGGGAAACCAGGTTGTAAGAATGAGAACAATAATAAAATTGAAATGAATGCTTGTTTCAAGAGAATCGCCTCCGGTATCCTGTATACATAAATCTTTCGGATATGTTGTCATCGCGAATGATTCGGATAAATTGTCAACAGGTTATTATAAAGGAAATCACCGGCTTTCAAAACCGATGTGCGGAAATTTGTACCGAATTTCAAAATATTTGGCTGTATATTGGAATTCTTGGATCATATGGCTATAATTTAGGAGATGAAGGGGAAAATTTATGGAAAAAACAGTAAAATTTAAGCTTAACGGCAGAGATGTACGATTGGTCTCATCTCCGGACCGTATGCTTTTGTGGGTCCTGCGCTCGGACTTGGAGCATACCGGGACAAAGTATGGATGCGGAGAAGGCTTCTGCGGGGCTTGCACCGTAATCGTCGACAATGAGCCGGTTCTGGCATGTCAGTATCCTATCGGGGATGTGGAAGGGAAAGAAGTCTTGACCATCGAAGGACTTCAGCATAGCGGCCGTCTCCACCCCTTACAAAAAGCATTCATGCAGCACAACGCTCTGCAGTGCGGTTATTGTACGCCGGGAATGATCATGGCCGCCTACAGCCTCTTGCTGAAAAACCCGCGGCCGTCATCCAGAGAAATCGCTGAGATCATGGAAGGGAATCTCTGCCGCTGCGGCAGTTACGGCCGCATCGTCGAGGCCATCCAAACCGCAGCCCAAGGGAAGGACAAAAATCATGAGAGATGACGAATACGCTCTTTCAGATCGGATAACAGCAGGAGAGCCCGGGTCTGTAGACCGCCGTGAATTCCTCAAACTCGTAGGGGGCGGGATCGTCGTTTTATTCTCAGTAGGCAGGACATCTGTTCTTCCTGCGGCCGGGCAAGGCAGGGAATATCCGACAGACCTCAACGCATACCTCCGGATCGGAGAGGACGGCCGCGTATCCTGTTTCACTGGAAAGATCGAGATGGGACAGGGCATCGTCACTTCTTTGGCACAAATGCTGGCCGAGGAACTCGATGTTTCTTTGAATTCTGTCGATATGGTCATGGGAGACACAGCCCTATGCCCCTGGGATATGGGAACATTCGGCTCGAGAAGCACAAAATATTTCGGCCCTCCGTTACGGCAGGCGGCGGCCGAAGCCAGGAGCATTCTGATTCAGATGGCTGCCGAACACTTCCATGCAGGTCGAGAGGAGGTGGAGACGAAGAACGGCATCATCTTTCTTAGAAACAATCCGCAAAAAAAAGTTTCCTACGCCCGACTGACACAGGGGAAAAAAATCTTGCGCTCCATGGAAAACAAACCGGACATCAAACACTATTCTCAACATTCGATTTCCGGAAAGCCGACAGACCGTTTGGATAGTCGGATGAAAGTTACCGGAGAGGCGAAGTTCTCGGGTGACATAAGAGTGCCCGAGATGCTTCACGCCAAGATTTTGAGACCGCCTTCTCATGAAGCCAAGCTGATGAGTGTCGATACGTCCGCTGCCCGGAAAACCGAAGGTGTTCGAGTCATCCAAGATGGCGATCTGGTGGCCGTCCTTCACCAACACCCTGATATAGCGGATAAAGCGCTCGGTCTTATCGAAGCCCGGTTTGAAGTGCCCCAAACGGATTTGGATAACGGGAGCATTTTTAAACACTTGAAGGATTCCGCGCCTGAAGGTCAGGTCATTACCGAAGCAGGGAATATGGATGAGGGCAGGGCCCTGGCCGTCAAAACATCCCAGGCGGAATATTGCAACCATTATGTTGCCCATGCTCCTATGGAAAGCCATACAGCTTTGGTGAAAATCGAGGGAGGCGGAGCAACGGTCTGGGCTTCGACCCAGGCCCCCTTCAGAGCCCAGGAGGAAGTTGCCCGCACCTTAGGATTTTCTTCCAAAAAGGTCCGTGTCATCACGCCGTTTGTCGGATGCGGTTTCGGAGGGAAAAATCAGGGAATGCAGATTGTCGAGGCCGCCAGGTTGGCTCAATTGTGTGGAAAACCCGTTCTGGTGTCATGGAGCCGGAAAGAGGAATTCTTTTTCGATACGTTTCGTCCTGCCGCAGTCATTCAGATTCGTTCCGGCCTCGATAGATCCAATCAAATCGTTTTCTGGGATTATCATAACTATTTTGCGGGAAGCCGAAGCTCTCAGCCTATTTACAACATTCCGCATTACCGGGTGCTTTCTTATGGGGGGTGGGGAGGCCGTGATGGCGCAAGCCCTCATCCCTTCGGTGTAGGTGCCTGGCGCGGGCCCGGGAGCAACACCAATGTGTTTGCCATCGAATCTCACATCGATACCATGGCGGAAGCTGCAGGAATGAATCCTGTGGAGTTCAGATTGAAAAATATAACAGACAGCAGGATGCGTAAGGTTCTAACGGCTGCTGTTGAAAGATTCGGGCATCCCTTCAACAAAGCTCCCAGCGGAAAAGGTTATGGAATTGCCTGCACGGACTATTTGGGCACATACTTGACGACGGTGGCTGAAGTCAGAGTCGATGAAGAAAATGGCAAGATACGCGTGCAGCGCGTTGTTTGTGCTCAAGATACGGGAGAGGTGATCAATCCCGAAGGAGTCAGGATGCAGATCGAGGGCTGCATCACCATGGGCTTGGGCTACGTGCTTACAGAAGAGATCCGGTTCAGGGGCGGAGACATCAAGGACAAGAACTTTGATACCTACGAAATTCCCCGCTTTTCCTGGGTGCCGAAAATAGAAACCGTTCTTGTCGAAAATCCAAAGATGCCGCCTCAGGGATGCGGAGAACCGGCCATTACTGCCATGGGTGCTGTTATCGCCAATGCCGTTTACGATGCTATAGGTGTCAGGATGTTCGTTCTCCCCATGACACCGGCCCGGATAATGGAGGCAAAAAAAGCCATCCTCTGAATTCCGGCCAGTAGCTGCCTGCAAAATGTTTCTCCCTCAGAAAAAAGCGTCTTTAATTTTATGTTGACAGATTGTACGCCCTCGTTTATAAGTTTTTAAAGTATAAGTTTTAAAAAGATAATAGGTTTTAAAATGAGAACGAACCAAAAGTCGCTAACTTGGGAAAATACGGTCCTGAGTCAAAAGAGGTAGCTTTATTGAACGGCTTGTTCCTGCTTGCCTACCTGAGCGTCCAAGTTCTCATCGGCCTCTGGATTTCCAAAAAAATTCACTCTGAAAATGATTATTTTCTAGGGGGACGCAAACTCCCTCTTCTGATGGTCGCGCTCTCTCTATTTGCCACGTGGTTCGGAGCTGAGACCTGTATCGGCTCCTCTGCGGCCGTGTATCAAAGCGGATTGTGGGGAAGCAGGGCAGAGCCCTTCGGATATACGCTGTGTTTGCTGTTGATGGGTTTGTTGTTGGCTGCAAGGTTGCGCCAGGGCAAGTATGTCACTCTGGCCGACTATTATCGTGAAAGATACGGCCCTTTTATCGAGAAGTTTGCCATTGTTGTTCTGGTTCCATCCTCTTTGATCTGGGCTGCGGCCCAATTGAGGGCATTCGGACAAGTGATCGCCGCCACCACCACTATGCACGTAACCCTGGCCATCACTCTATCGGCCGCCTTCGTGCTGCTCTACACCTATCTCGGAGGTTTGCTGGGGGACATTTACACGGACTTGATCCAAGGCGCTATCGTCGCTGTGGGCTTGATTCTTCTGCTGGCCATCGTTCTCGGCGATTTCTCAGGAATTCGAGAAGTTTTTGCGTCCATGGATCCTTCACGCCTGAGCTTCATAGCGCCGAATGAGAGCATTCTCGAAAGAATGGATCGATGGATGGTGCCTGTTTTAGGTTCTTTGGTGGCACAGGAAGCCATATCACGGCTTTTAGCGGCAAGATCGGTCTCGATTGCACGCAATGCCAGTTTTGTGGCCTGTGGGGTTTATTTTGCCCTGGGTGCAATTCCGGTTTTTTTGGGTTTGGCGGGTCCTTCTCTTCTTCCTGCTGTGGCGGATCCCGAACAGTTTTTAGTGAAGTTAGCGGGGAATTATTTGCCGCCTGCACTCTTCATTGTATTCGCAGGGGCCTTGATATCCGCGATTCTCGCGACCATCGATAGCATCCTGCTGGCAATTTCCGCCCTGTGTTCGCATAACATTATCGTTCCCGCGTTTCGAATCAAAAGTGAGAGCGGGCGCATTCTAAGTGCCCGCATCGTCGTTCTGAGTGCCGGGGGGGCCGCTTATGTTATCGCCTTGTATGCCAAAGGCGTTTACCATCTCGTCGTAACCGCATCGGCTTTTGGAACGGCCGGAGTTCTGGTCATTACGCTTCTGGGATTTTACACGAAGATAAGGAGCCAGGCGGCAGCAGCAACAGCCCTCATTGCTGGACTGGTGCTGACCGTTCTCGGTGAATATGTGCTTCATTTCAAAGCCCCATTCATTACGGCTGTTCTCGGATCTGGCGGGATATTCTTCATATCCGCTGTTCTCGAAAAAAAAATCTCGAGTATTCCCGGATGGTGGTTGTCATTTTCTGAGAGAAAGAACCGCTAAATAAGAGCTCGTTGCTTTTCGTTTTCTTCGCTGTCAGCTCAAGTATGCGAATGCGATTCAAACGGACTGATGTTCGGAATCACCCTACACCCAGGTTCCTATAAGACAAGCACGGATGTGTGTCTGTTCTTCTTCTCTGTATAAAAACCTTTGTTAAGGATGAAGAAAATGAAGGCAATGCTTCGAAATTCCTTGAAACAAACCGCTTGATGTGATACGATTTTATAAAAAGTAACACGGAGTGACCATGTCTAAGTTGGTAAGATTCGGCGTTTCGATCGATCATCAGCTCATGGATAAGTTTGACAAATCGTTAGCGCGTAAAAGTTACAGAAACCGTTCCGAAGCGATCAGGGACATGATACGCAAAAGCTTGGTGGAACAAGAATGGGAAATCGGGAAGGGCGAAACCGTGGGAACCATAACTCTCGTCTATGATCATCACACGCCGGAATTAGAAAAAAACCTCACAGAAATGCAGCACCAATGTTGTCATCAGGTTATTTCCACGCTGCATGTCCATCTCGATGCCCACAATTGTTTAGAGGTCCTTGTTGTCAAGGGAAGCAGCCGGATAATCAGGAAACTTTCAGACGAGCTGATCGGAACGAGAGGTGTGAAGCATGGCAAGTTGACCATGACCACTACGGGTAAAGAGTTGGTTTAAACACTGCTGGATTGCGGTGAAATCATTGAGGCGGGAAGAAAATGACTATTAGAAAATGTATGTTTTTATTTTTTATTTTGTTTAGTTTTACGGGAATGGCTCTCTCTCGAGGCATGCACTATGAAGCGAAAACGAATCAAGAAAAACAGAAGGAAAAAACGACGGAAGATAAGAGCAGTACTGAAAAAGAGAAAACCAAGTTGTTCCAATTGGATGCTGTCGAGATCGAGGTCGTCGAGTACATTCGTGATATTGAAATCCCCAATATGACGGTGGTCAAGCCCGAGCTTTTTCCCTTGAGTATGGGAACAACTTTAGATAGCGCCCTGGAAAGACAGCCGGGTGTGGACATCCAGAGAATTCAAGAAATTGGTACGGCTACGGATGATGATTCGATAAAAATCAGGGGACTTGGATCCAGACGCATCAAAGTTACAAAGAACGGCCGCCTGTTGAACACTTCCGGTGTTGCCGGAGGATATTTCATCGATTGGACAATGATCCCACTGGCAAACATCGATCGCGTCGAGGTTGTCAAGGGAGTCGCCGATCCAAGATATGGAAGTGTTTTGGGTGGAGTTATCAACCTCATTCCACGCCGCCTGCCTACGGAATCCACTCTAACGGAGCTTCAGGCTTCTACCGCCAGTTACGGTAGCTCCGCATTCAACCTTTTCCACGCGTACAAGCCGGGGGCAATCGAATATTCCTTGTCTGCTGGTATTGCCAGAAGCGATGGATACTTAAAAAATGGAAATCTCAGTTTCGGAAACGTGGAGTTTCATTTAGGCTATGATTTTTCTTTTCATGGTCGTGTGACTGCCGATATTTCTTACAGCCGAATCAAAAAAGGCTTCGTCGTCGCCAATAGGGTTTCCAATGACCCAGATGATCCGAACTTCAATAATCCCCTCGATCCGGATTATCCTGCTTCTGATGGTGAATACATGTACGGCGGTATGGGGGCATATCCGGATACCGGCAGCTATTGGGAGAAGAAAAAATGGATGTTTGACTTCGGTTATGAGCAAGCCCTTGGGGGATACGGGCTATTCAATGTCCGTTACTGGCAGAATCACGGCGACCGTGAAGCTTTCAACAGCCGCACGGCTTTGGATAGAATTTTCCATAAATCCTTCAAGGATGACCGGTCGCAAGGGGTCTCGGCTGTTTACAAGCATTTCCTGTCCGGTCAGACCATCACTCTCGGCATTGACTACAGCCATCTCAAGGATGACGGAGATTCCAATTTTGCTGATGATTTCCGAGCTCCTTTTCGCAATGGGTATTATGTTGCCGCCAAGTGTGCGGATTTATTCCTTATGGATGAGATGCGATTTTTAGAAGATAAGTTGAGCCTTGTTCCCGGTCTCCGTTACATGTCATATACGGGGATATCGGGTCCGGCAGGCCAGTACGAACTCATTCCCGACATCGACATGGACGGTTGGACGCCTTCTCTAAAACTGGTCTATAACTACGAAGCGGACAGCCTGTTGTATATGAGCGTAGCACGTGCTCTTAGAATGCCGACGCCGCCCGAGCACTACTGGCACTACGACCCTGATGATGCCGGGGTTGATACGAGCATGCTTCCTTTTCAAGAAGAAGACGGGCTCATGCTTCAAGGGGGATGGCGGGCCGTCTTTCCAGCCGGGACAAAGGTTGAAATCGCGCCGTACTTTTACAACATCAAAAACTATATCCAATTCGACTTGATCAATTTTGTGTCTTACAATATCGAAAAAGCGAGAATTTTCGGCATCGAGTTCGAAATCGCCCACTCTTTTCAAAACGGCTGGTCCGTGTTCTGCAATTACACTTTCCAGAAAAGCCGTACAGAGGGGGATCCGTTCGTCGCATTGTTTGTCGACCTTGCCGATCAGGATTTTAACAAGATTCCCGGTCTGCCCGGACACAAGCTCAATCTCGGATTGAAATACCGGACGCCGAACAATGCCAGTGTGGCACTTTATCTTCAGGCCGTATCAGGCCAGAGTGTGATTTACAACAACAACAGGTTATGGAATGCGGATCTGAAAGTAAGGGATCAGAGCTCCTATGTCAGGATCGATATCGAGGCCCAGTACCCTCTGGCCGGATTTGTCGAAGTGGGGATCTTCGCCCGGAACATTTTGAACGAACGTTATCAGGAACGTTTCGGTTTTTCGGCAGCCTTGCGCAATATGGGGATATCCATCAAAGCTCTGTTCTAAACAAAGATAGACAAAATTTATTCTCCGATTCCCTCTAATGTCTCGCCTTCCAGGCGGGCTACGATGACGGCCCCGCAGCTATCGCTCAGAATGTTCAGTGTGGTGCGGAACATATCTAATATACGGTCCACAGCGAGAATTATCGCCACTCCTTCCAGAGGAAGCCCTACGGCCTTCAGGATTACGGACATCATGACCATTCCGCTCATGGGTACGCTTGCCGCACCAATGGATGCCAGAAGAGCCGAAAGGATGACGATGAGTTGAGCGCTCAAAGAGAGCTCAAATCCATAGACTTGAGCAATGAAAATGGTCGCCACACATTCGTAGAGTGCGGTGCCATCCATGTTTACTGTGGCTCCGATCGGCAGGACGAAGTTGGAAATCTTCTCGGAAACTTTGGAGTTGCCTGTGACAGCCTTCATGGTTAAAGGGAGCGTCACAATGGTCGAACATGTTGAAAAGCCGGTTATGAGAGCCGACGGCATGCCTTTGTAATGTTTGAATGGATTCACCCGAGCTACAAGCCAGAGGAGCAAGGGAAGATTGATGAAAGCGTGGATAGCCAGACCGATAAGTACGGTCAAAAAATAAAAGCCAAGTGATTTAAACGCATCAAACCCCGTTTTGGCAACAATCCTGGCTATAATCCCGAAAACTCCTAAAGGAGCGCTCCAGACAACGAACAGAGTCAATTTCATCATGGTTTCGAATGCGGCTTGGAAGAAGCTGCTGAGTTGAGCACGAGGCTTAAAAGAGAGATTGGTGATGAAATAGCCGAAAAGAATGGAAAAAAAGATCACGGGAAGAACGTCGCCCTCGGCCATGGAGGCAAAAGGGTTTTCAGGTATCAGGTTGATGAGCAGTTCCCCGAGCCCCCGTTCTGTCGCTCCAATCGTCTCCGGAACTTTTTCCAGGCCTATCTCAGCGCCGACTCCGGGCTTGAGAAGGTTGACTAGGACCAGGCCTGTGAAGATCGCCATCAGGCTGCTGGTTATGTAGTAGCCGAAAGTCTTTAAACCGAGACGCCCTAAATGGCCTTCACTGCCAACACTCACGACTCCGGAAATAATAGAG
This sequence comes from Candidatus Aminicenantota bacterium, assembly GCA_016926925.1. The sequence goes on along the minus strand of JAFGNQ010000134.1, from coordinate 3,547 downwards.
GTGATAATGAGCGGCATGATGGCCATTCGGAGAAGGCGCAAAAAGATGTCTGCCAACGGATCAGCCAAAGGCAGAATGCTTTCTCCGATCAGCCATCCTGCGCCGATCCCCAGGAAAAATCCGATAAAGATGTAGTGGGTTAAAGTTAGCCTGATTTTCCTCATTAGCTTATCTTGTTTCGGCTTTTTTTGCCCTGCCCCAGAAAACGCCCATCACGTGTTTCGAGGGAGGAGGTGTGCCCAAACTCACCAGAATATAGACAATGACGGATGTGACGACGGGCACAAACGAAGAGTGCATCCCGCCGATATTGATTTGCGGCAGCACAGTATTTCCGAGGGCATAGATGACCGTTCCCCAGGAAATTGCAGCCATGGCTCCTGCTTTGTTCCCTCTCTTCCAAAAAAGACCCAGGAGAATCGGGCCGAAGGTTATGGCTTCCATGCCCCCAACGGAAAAGAGGATGATCCATTGAATGAGTTTAGGTTGAAAGAGGGCCAATGCGATGGCGATGAGGAGACAAAGGCTCATTGTCATCCTTGATATCTTTTTGGATGCCGCGTCCGAAATATTGGGTTTATACTCTCGGATCACGTTCCTGGCTATGCTGGAAGTTATGATAATGGCCATTGCGGCCACAGTCGTCTGTATTCCGGCAACAATTCCTGCCAAAACGATTCCACCGAGCGCTGGGGGGAGGGCATTCATCGCCAACCAGGGATTGATCTCATCCGGTACAGCCAGGTTGGGGTTGATTGCTCTTCCTATAGTCCCGGACATGGGCAGCATGATTGCCCACATGACGAGAATAACGGACCCCATCCATATTCCTCTTTTAAGAGCCTTTGTGTTTTTGAATGTCAGGGCCCCCAACATGGCGTGGGGCACCCCTATGATGAAAAATCCAAGCATGCATGCCATGGAAAAAGTAAAGGCGTAGGTAAATCGTCCTCCCGTAGGTGTCAGCAGGTTTATATCCTGAAATGCGAGCGATTCGGTAGCATTCTGGAGTCCTCCGGCGCTGTGAATCGTGCCGATGAAGAGCAGAACGCATCCCGCTGTCATAGCAAGTCCTTGAAGTAGGACGGCCAGGGAAGTCCCTCGCATGCCTCCCAAGACGCAGTATACCAGCACGACCAGTGATCCTAATGACAGAGAGAGGATGTAGTTCATTCCCGTCATTTGAGTGATGACCCGGGCTGCTCCTACAAATTGAGTTCCCATGTAGGGAAGCAAGAAGATCGTCACCAAAATGGCCAAGGTGACAACAATGGCTCTGCTCTCGTATCGGGATTTGAACACATCCAAATACGTTAGGGCATTGACTCTACGGGCTACGATCCCAACAACAATGCCTATGGGTGCCAGGAGCATCAGATTCATGAACGTATAGAAGATCCCGTTGAATATCCAGGTGAATCCGTAGGCATAAGCCATGCCGGGTCCCGCAATAAAAGTGCCGGCACTCGCCAGTCCTCCGGCTATAATAAAGGCGACGACAATACCCCCCAAACCTCTGCCGGCTGCGTAAAACTCCTGTTCATACTTGGCAATCGGCACTTTTTCGACGATTTTGTAGGACCAGATCCCGATCCCCGTTAATATCCCCGTGTACACGAGAAAAGAGAGGACAGCGCCGTTCATTTCTTATCTCGCTCGATACTCTCATCCGTAAGAGGGATATCGGGAATAATTTTTCCGATGAGGAACACCAGAAAGATGACAAAAACAATAGGTACAAAAACCACACTTACAGCCGCCCACGCCGGTAAACCCAAGATTTGAGGTTCGATTCCAAGCGAAGATCCCAAGACAATAACAGCGAGGACGAATACGGCGTAAAAGAGCCAAGATAGCAAAAGGGCTCGTCGTGCGACTTTCATCCTGGGATCGGGTTCAAACTTCATCACTCTTTCACCCTGATGCCTTTCATATCAGCACTTCCTTGATGGAGAACGACATGTGTCACATCCCCACGAGCGTCCAAAATAAATGTCACCTGGATATCGGCATAAGGGCAGAAAAATTTCAACTTGGACATGGGTTCCAGCGGCAATGTCATTTCCGTGAATTTGCCGAATATTTTGTCGTTCTTAATAGAAACGGTAAAGATCGTTTTTTGAATGTCGTAGGTCCCGACGAATTTTTTTAGTTCTTCCGGATCCATTGAGATGGGTTTGGATTTGCCTGGGGGGGGGTATTCATAGCCGAATAGGATGGAATGAAGAGCACTGGCTATAGTGCCTTCAGGGGAGCCTTCGAGATTGCTGAGCACGATGATACAGGCGTCATCTTCGACATAACGGGCAATGTTGCAGACGAAACCGTTGATTCCTCCTGAGTGTGAGATACTTTTATGCCCGTTTTTTTCGGCGACATTCCAGCCGTAGCCGTAATAGGTAAGATAGGGTGTGAACATGAGATCTTTCATTTCCCGGCTCAATATTTTTTCTGTGTATAAGATCCGGTCCCATCTATAGAGGTCTTCGACAGTCGAATAGAGGGAGCCTGCAGAATAGGGGATGGACATGTCTAAATAGTCGGAATTTTCCAGGCCGTCTTTTGCGGCTTTGTAACCGGTCGCACGAATAGGCAGGAGTGTGTTGAAATGGTCATAACCCGAGTCCTTCATTCCGGCGGGATCGAAGATGTGCTCTCTCAAATATTTTTCGTAGGGCTGACCTGTAACGGCGTCTATTATAGCGCCCAGGATGAAATAGCCCGAATTAGAATATTTCCAGGTGGAGCCCGGTTCGAATTCAAGATCTCCACTGCAAAATTGAACAATGAAATCTTTCATCTTGAACGGGTCTCGGCTGTGGTCCCGATAGAAATTCGGCAAATCCGTGTAGTTGGGCAGACCGCTCGAATGAACCAGGAGGTCATGCACCGTGATTTTTTTGCCGGTATCTTCCCTGTAATAAGGAAGATAATCGGTGATATGTGCTGTCAGAGATATCTCCTCCCGAGCCACTAACTGCAATATAGCGACTGCAGTGAACTGTTTGGTGACCGATCCGATGCGGAACTTGGTTTTTCCGGTATTGGCAATTCCGTGTTCATAATTGGCCATTCCATAGCCTTTGTTCACAAGAATCTCACCGTCTTTGGCAATGAGGATAGTACCGCTGAAAAGACGGTGTTTAAGCAGGGCGTTCATGTAAGTGTCGACTTCGTGGGTTATATCTCCTGAAAAAGCCGTTGCGGGATATGTCATAGACAGAAAAATAAGAGTTGAAAAAAGAGTTCTGAATCTTTTGTTTTTTTTCGATAATTGTGACACAGGGCCTCCTTTAAAGCGTGTTTGTGTCCAGTTTTTGCATGAATGCAAAGTCAGGCCGGAAAATATTGGATATATATAAAGGCTTTCCGACTGAGAGTCTTCGCCAAGGCTTTGATGCGGCAGCAAGTTCTGCTCGAGATGCGCTTTTCAAGGCACTTCCTCAAACTCACATGTTTTTTTATTCTTTCTGACTTGGCCGGCAAGGAAACATTTTCCGTTCATCGAGACGTAGACTCCGTACGGCAGGGATACCGCGGCCCGCCG
>JAFGNQ010000133.1 GCA_016926925.1 Candidatus Aminicenantota bacterium | reverse complement strand
TGCATATGGACGTTTGCGAACAGGTCGGGTGATTAAAGGAGCCGAGGTCTATCGCTCCGATGACAAGGCCGAGACCTGGCATAAAGTCAGTCCGGATGATCGCTACATGGAGGGCTTCGGCGGGACTTACGGCTGGGTTTTTGGACAGATCCGGGTGGATCCCAACGATGAAAATACCATTTACATAATGGGTCTCAGGTTGGCCAAGTCCACTGACGGAGGTAAGTCCTTCGACACAATTTCTTATCCTGAACTGCACGGAGACCATCATGGCTTGTGGATTGATCCCGCGGACAGCAACACCTTAATAAATGTCAATGACGGCGGGGTGAATGTCTCTTACGATGGCGGTCGCACCTGGCGTGCCTTCCATCGCAATCTTCCCGCTGTTCAGTTCTACAATGTCGCCTTCGACATGAAAAAGCCGTTCAACGTATACGGTTCGGTTCAGGACCACGGCACGTACAGAGGCAATGTCTCCCATACTCCCGGATCGAACTATATGGAAAAACCTGAGACATGGTGGGAGCCAGCCCCGGGAGGGGAGGGCACCATGATCGCGCTCGATCCGACAAATCCCTGCATCCTGTACTCCTCCAGCTTTTACGGCCGTCTCATGCGCTCCGAGCTCTCAGAGGGAAAATGGAAGAGCAAAAGCATCCTCCCGCAGGTTCCCGAAGGAGAGCCGCCGCTGCGAGGCCAGTGGCTGGCGGCCACGATCATCTCTCCCCACAATCCTCAGGTACTCTACCATGGGATGCAGTATCTGTTTCGTTCCATGAACCGCGGGGAATCCTGGGAGAAAATCAGCCCAGACCTGTCCTGTAACGATCCGCAAAAGCGGGGCAAGCTGCCCTTTGCCATTCCCTATGCCACGATAACCGCCATATCGGAATCTCCGTTTAAGTTCGGAACAGTATATGTCGGCACAGATGACGGCCGCGTGCATGTGACTCAAACCGGCGGCGCGACCTGGTCGGAGATCACTCAGGGTTTGCCGTTCAATAAGCACGTTTCCCGTCTGGTGGCTTCGTACTACGATGAGGCCACGGTCTATCTGACTCTGAACGGTCGACGCGACGATGACTTTACCGACTACATTTACAAATCGACCGATTACGGAAGAACTTGGGTTGATATTTCCGGGAACATACCCGGAGGCCCGGTGAATGTCATCCGCGAGGATCCCAAAAAGAAGAACATCCTCTATGTCGGAACAGACTTGGGAGTCTATGTAACTGTGGACAGCGGAAAAAACTGGCACGTCCTCGGCAACGAGCTGCCTACGTGTTTGGTCTGGGATTTGATCATTCACCCCCGCGATAACACGCTGGTCATCGCCACCAACGGCCGCGGTATGTATGCTATCAGAGATGTATCTTCGATCCGGGAGCCGACAGACTGAAGAATGTTTCATGCATCATCTGCAAGATGTTCTGATCGCAGCCTGCGTTTGAAATGAAGTCGATTCGATGAAGCAACTCCACATCCAGACACCTCTTTTAGATTCCATGCCGATCGGCCGGAGTGCCGGTTGTCGAGTTTGGCTCAAGCTGGAAAACACGCAGCCGACCGCTACATTTAAAATTAGAGGTATCGGAAATCTCTGTCAGCATGCCAAAAAAGAGGGAATCAAGCGCTTTATCTCCTCATCCGGAGGCAATGCCGGTTACGCGGCCGCTTATGCGGGCCGAAACCTGGGAGTGCCTGTAACCGTCTTCGTCCCCGGCACTACTCCCCGGGACACAATAGCTAAGATCGAAGAACAGAATGCCGAGGTGCTGGTAAAGGGTGATGTCTGGGATGAAACCCATGAATATGCCTCCGGCTTTGCCGGTGAAGTTAAAGGACTCTACATTTCTCCTTTCGACCATCCCCGAATTTGGGATGGACATGCGTCCGTTGTCGACGAGATTGTCGGCAAAATTCCCAAGCCTGATACTGTTATCGTATCCGTCGGGGGGGGCGGATTGCTCTGCGGAGTCATCGAAGGTTTGCATAGGAATGATTGGAATGACGTCCCTGTGGTTGCGGTTGAAACAGAGGGGACAGCTTCGTTGTCTGCATCTCTTGCCGCCGGGAAATTGGTGACACTCGATGCGATTACAGGCATAGCGAAAAGCCTGGGAGCCAAGACAGTGACACAAAAGGCTTTGGACTTGAGTAAGGTGCATAAAATACAGTCTGTTGTGGTTTCGGATCACGAAGCTCTTTCAGCCTGCTTGAGTTTTGCCGACGATCACAGATTCCTGGTTGAACCGGCCTGCGGGGCTTCGTTGGCTATCCCTTACTACCGGTCTGAAGAAATAGACAAAGCAGAAACTGTGGTCGTCATCGTCTGCGGAGGTATTGGAGTCGACTTCGCAAAACTTCAGGAATGGAAAAGTATTTATGGATTGAAATAGGACTTCATGTTTCACCTGCTGACGAAGTCCATGACTTCCGCCCACCAGCTCTCGTCCGGAGCTGCAGGCCAGGAGTTATGACCGGCGAGGGGAAAGGTCCACATTTTTTTTCTGCCGTTAAAGGATTCGAAAAGACGTTTTGTCAGCCTGTTCGGAATGATTTCATCTTGTCCGGCCATAAGGATGGCTGTAGGCCTGCTGAATTCTCGAAGATTTTCAACATTGTCAAACCTATCCTTAATCAGCAATCGAACTGGAAGAAACCTGTAGAGACTTTGAGCTAAATTTGGCAGGCTATCCCATGGAGTAAGAAGGACGACCCCCTGCAAATCCGGTCCCATTTGCTTAACAACATGAGCCGCGATCCCGCAGCCCAGGGATTCACCCCATAGGTACAGCGGTCCGCCAAATTCCTTAATAGCGATTGTCACTGCTTCGATGGCATCCGCAGAGATAACGGCTTCGCAGCGATAGCCTTCTCGCGCGCCATAACCGGGGTATTCTGACAGAACCACTCTGTATCCGAGACGCGCCAATGGTTTGACGTAATAAGATCGATCTAGGGCTGAACCGGCATTCCCATGAAAGACGATCACCGTTCCTGAATAGTCTTTGCGATCTTTCTTGTTGATGAAGCCGCGATAATGGCTATCCCGAGTCGGCCAGAGCTTCAGATCGAATTGTTCCGCACGGGACATGACAGCTTGGAAGGAGGCTCTCTCCGGGAAATAGAGGAGTCTTCTTTGAAAGGTATATGCTAAGAAGACCACTAAGATATATAACGACAGAACTCCGAACAAAATTCGAAAGATCATGTTCTTGATGACGGCTGTATCGCTGGTGTGTTCAGCCGGTAAAAATATAAATGCCGCGAAATATTATGTCAAGGTCGATTGGGATAGGTCAAGAAGGGGCGAAATCAGTAACGTAAATGCAACTCCGGGTTCTCGTAGAGTTTGACTTTGAAGATTTTAGTTGCTATATGTGGAGGACTGATGAGCGGGAAATCAATTCGAGATGTAGAGGAGTCATGTCGCATCGAATAAAGTTTGTTCCTATCCTCATGATTATCTGTTTACTTTTTATATCGGCCTTACCGGGAATCGGACTTGAAAAAGAACAACCTCTTGTAGCCTTTAAAACGGATACGCCGCCTGTGATCGACGGCAAGCTGGATGATCCGGTCTGGCAGAAGGCTCCCTTTGTCAAGGGTTTCAAGACATGGCATCCGGATTTCGGCATCGACATGGTCGATGACACGATTGTTTATATAGCTTATGACAAAGACAACCTTTATTTCGGATTCCGGTGCTTTGACAGCGAGCCCGATAAAATAAAAGCTTCTATAACCAGCAGGGATCACATCCGGCCGGATGATTGGATCGGAATCAACTTGGACACATTTAACGACAACCAATCCCTGTACATCTTCTACTGCAACCCGCTTGGCATCCAGCAGGACTCCCGGGCTGAAGGGGGAGATGAAGATTATACCGTGGATATCGTTTGGTACAGTGCCGGACACATAGATAAAGAAGGCTATGTCGTTGAGATACAATTGCCCTTTAAAAGTATCCGGTTTACCCAAAAGAGTCCCGTGGAAATGGGAGTGATATTCGAACGTCAAGTGAGCCGGCAATCGGTCATGGGAACCTATCCCCCCCTGGATCCCAAGCAAGGGACAAATTGGTTCACACAGACCATGCCTTTCTTTCTACCAGAGGTGAAGCCCTACAAGCTTATCGAGCTGCTCCCTGCGGTGACTTACAGAGACATGCGTTCCCTCGACGAAGGGAGATTGGTCCCTTTTCCCGGAGGACAAGGTGATCTAAGCCTGACGGGGAAATATGGATTGACGTCGGATCTCATACTGGATGGAACGCTGAATCCCGATTTCAGTCAGGTGGAATCCGATGCCGGACAGGTCGATTTCAACCGGCGCTATGCGCTTTTTTTCCCGGAAAAAAGACCGTTTTTCCTCGAAGGACTGGAAAAATTCAATTTCGGGGGTTTCCACTCCGGAGATTACCTCAGTGAGATCGTGCATACGAGAACGGTTGTCAATCCGTTGCTGGGATTCAAGTTGAATGGAAAAGCGGGTGATAAAAATGTATTGGCCGCTCTCTATTCCCTGGACGAACTGCCGGATACGGAGGTGGATGAGCGGGCTCACTTCGGCATTTTCCGCTATAAAAGGATCCTTGCACAGGATGGTTTTATCGGAGGCTTCTACACGGGACGAGAGCGGGACAGTGGCTTTAACCGGGTGTTCGGACTGGATGGGCAGCTCAGGGTCAGCCAGGCAGGAATCTTCGGCTTCCATGGATTTTTGTCCCAGACTCACCAAAATGGTCAAGAATCCCGGGATGACGGGCATGCGCTCGGCCTTCATTATTTTTCCAACACAAGAAACTGGCTTTTTATGTTGGGCTTTCAAAATATATCTGAGGATTTCCGAACAGAAACGGGATACATCACACGAACAGGTGTCACGAGATTTCGGTCCGGTGCCGTAAAGATGTTCTACCCCCCATCGAAAATGCTTCCACGCATCGATGTCATGGTCCACAGCTTCCAGATTCATGATAAATTCAGCGATCTGTTCGAGACAGCAAACACGCTCGACACCAAATTGTATTTCTTGAGAAATTCTTTTATTTTGGTAGGGTACGGTTATTCGAACGAAATTTTTCTTGGAGAGAGGTTCAGTACGAGCGGTCCTCGAATTATAGCCCAGAGTCAATTCACCAAGGATTTCTCTTTCAGCTTTTCTTACTATTCCAGTAACAAAATCCGTTATGTCGAAAATCCCTACCAAGGCTATGGGAGCGACGCTTCGGTAGCCATAACCTTGTTGCCCTCAGAAAATCTTCATCTCGATTTCAGCCTCATCTATTCGGATTTTTATAGAGAAACTGATGCGACCAAAGAATACGATTATATGATTGTCCGAAGCCGGAATGTCTATCAAGTCAACAAGTACCTCTTCTTCCGGGCCATCGTCGAGTACAATTCCTTCCGGAAACAGGTGCTGACCGATTTCCTGGCATCTTTCACCTACATTCCGGGAACGGTTGTCCACATCGGCTACGGCTCCCTTTATGAAAAAATCCAATGGATGGAAGGTGAATACAGACCCGCTAATAATTATCTCGAATCCCAAAGAGGTTTCTTCTTCAAAGCCTCCTATCTCTGGAGGTTTTGACGGTTTGACGAGGTCGGACCATAGGAATTGATTTAATATCAATATGATAGCTTTGATATTGTCCGATATTTGAAGCTAAGAGGTGTTTTTGAGGCTCCAAAAATGAGTTTAAATAAATGAATGCATTGGGTATTCCGATTTATTTTTTTTCGGGAGATCAATAGGATGCAGAAAACCAAAGAGACGAATGTGCTTTATCACCACTTGGGTCAAGCTTACACGACCTTGGCCCGGGGTGAAGGTGTTTATGTCTTTGATGATAAGGGAAAGCGCTATTTGGATGCCATCGGGGGCGTCGGAGTGGTGAATATAGGACATGGTGTTAAGGAGATTATTGAAACGATCACAAAACAGGTCTCGACCCTGGCATATTGTTACAGCGGATTGGTGGATAACACCCCACAGCAAGAATTGGCAGCAAAGCTGCAGGAGTGGGCACCTGGGGGAATGGGAAAGACCAAGACCCTCTTCAGTTCCGGAGGAGCGGAGGCTAACGAAGGGGCTTTAAAGCTTGCCTATCAGTATCACTGGGAACGCGGCAACTCCAGTAAATACAAAATCATAGGGCGGTGGCAGAGCTACCACGGAAACTCGATCGGAGCTCTCTCCATGAGCGGCCGCACGTCCTGGCGAAGGATGCACAGCCCTTATCTTTTGGACTTTTGTCATATTCCACCGCCTTACTGCTATCGATGCCCTTGGGATAAGTCGTACCCCGGCTGTGGAATGGACTGTGCCCATGAATTGAAAAAGGTTATCGAACAGGAGGGTCCGGAGAATATCGCAGCCTTTATTGCCGAGCCTGTGATCGGCACCTCTATGTCGGCCCTTGTGCCCCCGCCCGAATATTATCCGATCATCCGCGCCATTTGTGATGAAAACGATGTTCTTTTTATTGTTGACGAGGTGATGAGCGGAGTCGGTCGTACCGGAGAAAAATGGGGGATCGATCACTGGAAGGTGTGTCCGGATTTGATTACGGCCAGCAAGGGGATAAGCGGCGGGTATTCTCCCCTCGGTGCTTTGATCCTTTCTGAGAAGGTCTGGAGGCATATTGCTGAGGGAAGCCGGACCGTAATGCACAGCTGCACTTACGGAGGAAATCCGTTAAGTTGTGCTACCGGCCTCGCCGTCTTGAATTATATCGAGAAGAATGATCTCATTCCGAAGGCTGGAATGATGGGGGAGCTGCTCATCGAAAAACTCAGAGCCGCTCTGGAAGACGTTTCTCTGGTTGGCCAGGTTCGGGGAAGAGGGCTTTTTGTGGGGGTGGAGATCGTCGCCAACAAAGAGACAAAAGAACCATTCCCTCAAGATTGGAAGATCACACAACGCATCGAAGAGGAGGCTTTCAAGCGCGGGCTTCTAATCTTGGGCGGCGTTTCCGGACTGATAGGAGGAGTTGCCGGAGACCATTTTGAGTTGCTCCCGCCTTATGTCCTCGAAGAGGAGCACGTGGATATTATAGCCGAGACTGTCCGTGAGGCGATCGTTGCCGTAATCCTCCAGCTTTCAGGCTGAACTCTTCTGTTCCCTATTTCCTAACTACAGGCAGCCGGACCTGAGAAGGGTATTTTTGTGAATGGTGT